>DASPNK010000589.1:0-8077 GCA_035626575.1 Planctomycetota bacterium
AGCTCCGCCGCGCGGGCAGGGCCTTCGAGCGTGTTCACCGGCGAACCGGCAGGCCTCGCGAGGTCGAGCATGCCCGCCGCGGCGAGCATCGCGTCGCGGATCGCCTCCCCTTCCAGGCGTTTTTTCGGCATGCGCCACAGCAGGATTCCGTCGGGGTCGCGCTTCAGGTTTCCGTCGTGGCGGTCGGAGCTCAGCCGGTACGCGTGCGTCAGGACGAGCTTCCGGATGAGCGTCTTGGTCGACCATCCATCCTCGACGAAGGCGACGGCCAGCGCGTCGAGCAGCGCGGGGTGGCTCGGCGGCCGGCCGCTCCGGCCGAAGTTGTCGGCGGTGACGACCAGCGGGCGGCCGAACAGCTTGCCCCAGACGCGGTTCACGTAGACGCGCGCCGTCAGCGGATTGGCGGGCGATGCGATCCACTCCGCGAGTTCGAGGCGGCCGCTTCCGCGGCGGATGCGCGCCGGCGTCTGCGGGACGTCGAGGATCTGCAGGAAGCCGCGCGGCACGGACGCCTGCGGCTGCTCGATCTCGCCGCGCTCGAGGAACCGCGCGTCGCGCGGACGGCGGTCGTCGCGCATGCCCATGGCGACGAGGTTCTTCTCCGTGGGATGTCCTTCGCCGTCGAAGCGCTCGAAGACCCCGTCGATCACCGCGAGCTGCTGCGAGGCGACGCGCATGCGCTGCCGGTCCTGCGGCGAAGGCATGGCGCGCGCGGTCGCGCCGTCCGCGGAGGCGCCGGGGGCGCCGTCGTCGCGGCGTCGCCGCGCGGTTTCGCCCGAAGCGGCGCCCTCGAGGCGGGCGCGGAGCGCGTTCATCGTGCGGCGCTGCGCGGCGGAGAGGACCGCTCCCGCCGTCGGCGCGGCCTCGGGCGGGAGAGCGACCAGCGGCGACGGAAAGTTGTTGCCTTGCGTCCGCTGCGTGCCGTAGCAGGTCTCGCTGCTCAGGAAGATCCCGGCGAGCGCGTAGTAATCGCGCTGCGGAATCGGGTCGAACTTGTGATCGTGGCAACGGGCGCACGCCGCGGTCATGCCGAGGAACGCCTGCGTGACCGCGTCGATCTGCTCGTCGACCACGTCCATCTCGAATTGCGCCCGGCCTCGCGTGTTGTGGCCCTTGGGCCCGACGGCGAGGAACCCGGTCGCCGTCAGCTTCCGCGCGCGGTCCGCCGGATCGCTCGCTTTCATGAGGTCGCCGGCGAGCTGTTCCTTCACGAAGCGGTCGTACGGCACGTCGGCGGCGTAGGCGTCGATGACGTAATCGCGGTAGCGCCACGCGTGCGGATAGAGGATGTTCGCCTCCTTGCCGCTCGACTCCGCGTAGCGCGCAACGTCGAGCCAGTGGCGGCCCCATCGCTCGCCGTATTGCGGCGACGCCAGCAGCCGGTCGACGACCTTCGCGTGCGCGTCCGGCGAGTCGTCCTTCTCGAACGCTTCGATCTCGGCGGGGGTCGGCGGCAGCCCGACGAGGTCGAAAGTCACGCGCCGAAGCCAGGTCCGCCGGTCCGCGTCGCCGACGGGCTTCAGTCCCGCGGCCTCCATCTCGCCGAGGAGGAAGCGGTCGACCTCGGTCCACGCCCAGGTTTCGTCATTGAGCATGGGCGGCGGCTGTTTCAGCGGCTCGCGGAACGCCCAGAACTCCCGCTCCTTGGCGAAGTCGAATGCGAACCCCGCGCCGCCGTTCTCCGCACGCCCCCCGCCGGGCGCGTTTCCGCCGTCGGCGCGCTTCGCCGGACCGGGGAACGGGGCGCCCATCGCGACCCACGCTTCGAAGTCCTTGATCGTCGCCGCCGGCAGCTTGCCCTTCGGCGGCATTTCAAGCTCTTCGTCGACGTACCGCACCGCGCGCACGAGGAGCGAGCCGTCGGCGTCGCCCGGCACGAGCGCGGGCCCCGACGCGCCGCCTTTCAGGATCGCGTCACGATCGTCGAGCCGCAGCCCGGCCTTCGCGGCCCCGCGCGCCGAGTGGCACTCGTAGCAGTGTGTCGCGAGCACGGGCCGGATCTTCTTTTCGAAGAAGGCGACCTGGTCCTGCGTGAACGCGTCCTCATCCTGCCGTTCCGCGGACGCGGCGGCGCCGAGCCCGAAGTCCTTCTCGCCCGCCGCCGGCCGCGACGCCGCCGGCTCCGCCTGACCGCCCCGCTCTCCAACCGAAGGCCCCGACTCCGCAAGCCGCTCCCTCCCGAAGTCGTCGGCGCTCAACACCCCGTCCCCGTTCCGGTCGAAGCGCCCGAACCGCGCCGCGTCGCGCCCGTACTCGACGGCCGTCACCTTCCCGTCGCCGTCCTTGTCGTACCTCCGACGCATGACGTCCCAGAGCGCGGACCCGCCGGGTTCCTGCGCGACGAGTCCCGCCGCCGCCGCCGCCAACCAAGCCGCGATCCTGAGCCCCATCGATCACCTCCGAACACGACCCCTGCGCCGACCCCGGCCCGAACCGGCGCCGCCCGGCCCGGCGCGGCGGCCCGAAGACCGTCGCCCCGGCGCCGTCACCGTACCCGCTGAACCCTCCGCCGAGGCGCCGGTTCCGGCGCTCCCGCCGCGGAACCGCCCACTCCTCGCCTCCGGCGGCCGCCCCGTCCTGGAAGCGCTCCGCCTCCCCGTACCCCGCCTCCGGCGCTACCTTCTCCGCC
Source organism: Planctomycetota bacterium (assembly GCA_035626575.1). Taxonomy (GTDB): domain Bacteria; phylum Planctomycetota; family CAIWVZ01; genus DASPNK01. The sequence continues at coordinate 2,630 of DASPNK010000589.1, forward strand.
GCGCCCCGGCGCCCGCCGACGGCGCACCAGACCCCGTAGCTCAGCTGGATAGAGCGGCGGTTTCCTAAACCGCAGGCCACGCGTTCGAGTCGCGTCGGGGTCGCTCGCGTTTTCCCGCGGAAAAACGAAGGTTTCGGGTCTCCGATGCTCTGACCTGCCGTCGCCGGTTGCGAGATGCTTGCAGCATGTGGGTCCGCGTCTGTCCGCGACGCTCGGAGCCTGCAACTCCAAGATGTCCTCGTCTGTCCGCGTCAGTCCACATCCGACCGTTTTGAGCGCCCGGCCCGGCCGCCCATCGACGCGCTGACATGTTTCGTTTCGGCGGCGGCGTTGCACGCGACGCCCGGGCAGGACGCAAGCGACCGCTTCGCCGCCAACTTCGGCGTCAACATTCCATTTGGCGTGGCGCTGAGCACAGTGGCCGGCGCGCGTGCCCTTCCCGGTCTCGGTCGGGCGCCGAGCCGCCATTCCTAGCGCGCCGCCAGGTGCGCGGCCGCTTTGATGCGGCCGGGCGCCGCCGGAGCCCCGGGGTCCGACGTCGTCGCGGACATCTGGGAGCGGGCGCAGCAGCACCCGGGCCTGCTTCGGATCCGCCGCACATACTGCGGGACGTCACGGTCGATGTTCGGCCGCGGATTCCTCTACCACGGCCCCGAGGGCTGGCCGGACTTCACCGGCGGGCTCAGGAACAGGCGGAGACGATGGTCACGCTGCGGGAATTTGGCTGGGAGCGGGACTTCGGTGGCGGAGATATCGGCCGCGGTGCGAGAGGCGGCTACAGTGCAGGGATGATCACCGCGCACATTGCGGCGTTGCTGCTCGCATCGTTCCAAGCCGCCGCTCCCGCCGAACAAGTCGTCAGAATCCGTGTCGACGACAATGCGCAGAACCCATTTGAGCGGGTCGACGTGTTTCTGCCGGCGATTCTCTCCGCCATAGCCACAGCCGCAGTCGCCGTGATTGCCCACAAGACGCAAATGAGCGCGATTAAGCGCACTGCGGCAGAACAACGCACAGCCTCCGCAGCGGATCTCGTTCAGCGTCGTCGTGACGAGCTTCGAACCGAGTATCACCGTTGGTTTGCCGCGCTTGCACGTGTTCGCCGCATGGGCGAAATCGCCTGCGCGTTCGCTGACGAAGCCGCGGCGCGAGCCCGCGGCGGGGCGCCGTTGCCGGAGTCCGAGCTGGCACTAAAGGAGATGGAGATGCTGCGTCTCCACGCTGAGGCGCAGACGTTGTCCGACGCCCTGTCAGTTCTCGATCCAGACACTGAGCGTCAGGACCTCGTCGGCGATCTCAGTGCGCGAGCCCAGTGGGGGATCAACTTCCTATTCAATTCCCAAGCGCGCGCCACGTGGAGATCGAAGGTCCAGTTCTCGGAGTTCCATGAGAAGCGTGCGAAACTACTAGACTCGCTCCACCGACTCGCCGCGCGCCGCGATTAGTCCTCCTCCTCCCACCCATCCAGCTCTGGATGCTCCCGCCGGTATTGCCGTGCCCGGAGGCTCACCTCAGCCTCTTACCGGATCGCCTGAGCCGTCTTGACCGTCCGCGCGAGCTCCGCGAGATCCTTCGCCGACAACCCGCCGGCCCTCGCCTTCGCAGTCAGTTAAAGCGCGATCACGCGGATCGCGTCGGCGACCGGGGGGCCGCAACCCAGCCGCGGCCCCGACGTCGCGTTCAACCCTCCCCCACCGCCCTCTTCGGCGTCACGGCGATCTTCTGCACCGCCGCCCGCAGGTCGGCCTCGTCGCGGTGCGTGTATTGCGCCGCCGTCAGCTCGGGCGTCGAGTGCCCGAGCAGCGCCTGCGCCTGCGTCAGTCCGGCGTTCGCCCGGGCGAGCATCGACGCGAACGTGTGCCGCAGGCTGTGGATCGTCGCCGCGCCGTGCGCTCGAGTGGTCGGCGGCGCCGCCGAAGTCCTGATCCGTGCGTACCCCGACCGCCTTACGCCGACATGTCGGCGCGGTCGACGCGCTTGTCGTCGCGCAACTCGGCCCGCCGCCAGTTCCACGCCTCCGAGTTCGGGAACACGTCGAACCCGACGCGCCGAAGCGTCACGTCGCCGGCGGCGCGGCTGCCGTGGTAGATGTGCCCGCAGTACGGTTCACGAACGATGGCTCGTTGCGCGTCCGTGAGGCGTCCCAGAACGTCTTCGCCGTACTCCACGCCGTGCCAGTTGGCGCAGTGGTACGGACCGTACCCGACGTAAAGCGTGCGGCGGAATCCGTCGGCCCTCCTCGCGCAGGCGCCGTGGATCAGGTTCTCCGTGAAGAGCACGACGTCGCCTGCAGTCGTGTGGATCTCCCTGAAGCCCGGGATCTCGCGCCAAGGCACCGAGAGGCGGCCGGAGTCGGCGGCCTTGTGGAACTCGAACGTCGCCTGATCTCTGTCGGCCGCGCGCCAGTCGCCGTCGAACTTGCTGTAGGGGAAGTCGACCGCGATCTTGTGCGAGCCCTCGATGACGCAGAACGGGCCGTCGTCGACGCCGCAGTCGTCCAAGCACACGGCGACCTTCAAGTGCGTGACCACCTGTCGATTGTTCGCGACGGAGTAAGTCGCGATCGGCGCGTGCGTCCTGTGAAGGAAGAGGCCCATGTTCGGGCCGCGGGTGATCGAGTAGCACTCGGTCATGCGCGGCGGCGACGGCACCAGCGCGTGCGCGCAGTCGATCCACCCAGGGAAGTCGATCAGGTCGTCGAACGCCGGGTCGGCCTGGAGCAGGTTGATGATCCGGTACTCTTCGATGGTCGGCGTCCACATGGGGAGGCACTTCGGCGGAAGCTCCCATGCGGCCCGCCATTCAAGGCGGCTCAGCGCCGCCTTCCACACATCGAGGGTGCTTCGGCGGACCGCCCCTCGCCGTACGAAGTAGCCCCTGAGGTCCAAGGAAAGCGCTTCCTCTGGGTTCAGCATCTAAGCGTCCTCGAGAAGCGAGGCGACACCGTCGATCGACGCCGGATTCGGCGACACCGATGAGGAGCGTGGGTCGCAACCGAAAGGTGGCAATCGTCTTAGACGCCACTGCTGACGGAGATTTTTGCGCGAACCCGACACCGCCCGCCCCTCGACCGGAGCTGACGGCGGAAGGCGCTTCGAGAAGACCGGGGAGCTGTCACCCGTCCCCGACCGCGCGTTTCGACGCTGGCACGCCGATCTTCTGCACCGCCGCGCGCAGATCCGCCTCATCGTGGTGCGTGTACCGCGCCGCCGTGAGCTCGGGCGTCGAGTGCCCGAGCAGCGCCTGCGCCTGCGTCAGCCCGGCGTTCGCGCGCGCGAGCATCGAGGCGAAGGTGTGTCGCAGGCTGTGGATCGTCGCCGCGCCCTGCACGGGGTCGTTGCGCACGACCCCCGCCCGCGCCAAGGCCTCGTAGAAGAACCGGAGCACGTTCTCTCGCGCCGACTCCAGGCCGTACCCGCCCGGCGAGAGGAAGATTCGCTCCGACGGCAGCGGCGCCCGGCCATAGCCCTCTGCGTGCAGCGCGCAGAGCATGGAGAGGTCGGCCTCGACGGCGTCGAGCAGCGGCACGCGGCGCGCCTTCTTCGACTTGGTGGTCTCGGCCCTGAACGTCAGCTTCCGCGTGCGGCGGTCCCAGTCGGACCACGTCGTCTGCACCATCTCGCCGTAGCGGGCGCCGGTGTAAGCCAAGGCGCGGATCAACGGCGTCTGCGGCACGTGCAGGGTCCGGCGCCGGGCGGCGTAGCCCGGGCCCTTCGTCCCCTTCTCGATCGTCGCCTCGGCGGCGCATCGGGCGCGGCGCTCCTCGTCGATCGCCTCGGCCGCATCGAGGACCCGCGCGAGCTCGCTCTCGGTCAGGGCGCGGCGCGGTCGCCTCTCGTGCGCTTTCCCGCCCGGCAGCGGCGGCAGCCCTTCGACGGGGTTCCGCGGCAGGAGGTCCATGCGGACGCCGAACCGGCAGAGCGCCCGGAGCGCACCGACCTTCAGGTTGATCGTGGCGTTCGAGTTGCCCTCCGCCGCGAGGTAGCGCCGGTAGTCGAGGACCCGCTCCTTGCGCACGTCGAGCAGGCGCGGGTTGCGGAAGTACGCCGACAGGTCCCGCAGGTAGCGGGTCACCGACCTGACCTGCGACGGCTTCGTCCGCGTGGCGAGGTCGGCGAGGTACTTCGCCGAGAGGTCGTCGAAGCGCACGTCGACCGACGCCTGAGGCTTCAGCCCCATCAGTTCGGCGTCGCGGTCGGCGATGATCGTCGCCAGGGAGCGCTCGGCCGTCCGCCGTTCCGATCCGACGAAGCGTTGCCGCCGGGAGCCGGACGCATCGCGCCAGCGGGCCAAGTAGAGCGTCGTGCCGTCGGTCTGGCGCACCGCCTCCAGAGAACCGGTCCCATACCCTCGTTGCATCACGCACCTTCCTTTCGGGCTTGGTCGAACGCGGATCGCCGGCGACGGAGCGCCGGGCGGGCCTCCGACCTCAAGATCACGGCGGGCGTCGCGGCGCCACCGGACCGCGCCCAGTCCTCGATCGCGCGGCGACTCCAGCGGCGGATCTTGTTGCTCAGCCGCAGGCAGGGCGGCGTGACGCCCGCGTTGACGAGGCGCCGCCAGGTGCGCATGTCCACCCCCGCGATCTCGGCGCACGCCGCGGCGTCGAGGAGCTTCTCCGGCGTCTCAGGCGGAGCGCCGACGGGTCTGATCTCGGCGAGCGCCTCGCGCACGGCGCGCCCGACTGCGTCCGCAATCATCCGCTCGATCTGCGAGATCGAGGCGACGACCAAGCCGGCGGCGAGGCCGGGAAGGTCGCGGTCGACAGGGCGTTGAAGGGCGGCGGAGGCCATCGTCGGGTTCGGCGCCGCGGGCGCGGCGACGTCGGCCCATGGAGCCATCGTGGCGCGCGGATCGGAAGGCTCGTCGGCGGATTCATCGGGAACTGCTCCGAAGGCTCCTCCGAGCGCATCCTGATGCCGCTGGGCGCCGGTCTTCCGCGGCGCGCGGCCTCGAGCCCGGGCGCCGTCGCCGGGCCCGCGCTCGTCGGCGGCGGGCGCCGAGTCGTGGGCGAGGGTCATCGATCCCTCCCCCGCCGCACAACCTCTCGAAGGAACGCCGCCAGAACGGCGGCCTCGAGACTCCGGCGGACGTGGTCATCGAGCACTGCGAAAGTCGGGTGGAGCCCGCCGCGGGAGTCCTTTCGCCGCGGCCAGACCACCGTCAGCTCGCCCGACTCGGCGTGCCGCACCGCCATCCCATCGACGCGGAACGGCCCGACGATGGCGGTGGCCCATGCCAGCAAACCGGTCTCCCGGACATGCTGCGGTGCGACGATGACGGCGACTTCGTGAACGGCGTACGCGGAGCGTGGAACCGCGCCGCCGCATGCGGAGCAGATCATCGCGGCTCCTCCTCGAAGAACAGCTCGCCGCACGACGGGCAGCGGAGCACGCGATCGTCGACCGCCGTCGGGGCGACCGCGCACCACGGGCAGACGGGGTCGGG
>DASPNK010000590.1:0-2297 GCA_035626575.1 Planctomycetota bacterium
TCACGCCGGTGCCCGCCTCGAGGGCGCCGCGGAAGAGCGACGCGCTGCCCAGGAGGCCGGGGTTGAGGAACTCCATGAGGCTCCAGAGCTCGCCGAGGTGGTTTTCGATCGGGGTCCCGCTCAGCGCGAGCCGCTGCTCGCCCTTCAAGAGCCGCGCGGCTTTCGCGGTCGCGCTCTGGGCGTTCTTGATGGACTGCGCCTCGTCGAGGATGACGCAGTCGAACGTGCGGTCCTTGAGGAACGGCGCGTCGGCCCGCAGCGTGCCGTACGTGGTGAGGACGAGGTCGACGTCCTTGAAGGCCCGGACGTCGCGCGCCCGGTCGGTGCCCCAGTGTTCCAGCACGCGCAGGCGCGGCGCGAAGCGTTCGGCCTCGACCTTCCAGTTGTGCAGGAGCGAGCGGGGGACGACGACGAGCGACGTCCCGGCGCCGGCCTGGCGGCGCGCCTCGAGGAACGCGAGGGCCTGCACGGTCTTGCCGAGGCCCATGTCGTCGGCGAGGCAGCCGCCGAAGCCCGCCGCGTCCAGCGCGCAGAGCCACGAGAAACCGGTCTTCTGATACGGCCGCAGGTCGGCCTTCAGCGTCGCGGGCGGCGCGACGTCGGGCGGGCGGCGCAGCAGCTCCAGCGACGCCCGCATCGCATCGAGGTCGGCGGGTTGCGCCTCCAGCTCCGAGGCGCGCTCGGCGAGCAGCGCGTCGAGCACCAGCCCCTGCGTGCGTCGCAGGCGGAGCGCGCCGTCCCGTCGCTCGGCGAGCTCGTCGACGAGGCTCCACTTCTCGGCGAAGCCGTCGGGGATGAGCCCTTCGGCGCCGCCCTTGAGCGCGACGAAGCGCTTCCCTTTCTTCACGGCGTCGAACACCGCGGCGAGCGGAACGACCTCGCCGTCGAAGTCGAGGCCGCCGCGCAGCTCGAACCAGTCGACCCCCGTCGCCAGCCGGATGCGCGACGCGCCCGCGCGGCGCTGCGCCCTGCCGTCGACGAGCACCTCCCACCCGTCGGCGAGGAGGCGCGACGCGAAGACGTCGAGAGGCGCCGACGTCAGCACGAAGCGGCCGAAGGCGTCCGGATCTTCGGTCGCGCCCGCGAGAATCAGGCGCCGCGACGACTCCTCCTCCGCGGCGAGGTCGCGGCGCAGCTGCCGCCCCGCCGCCGGGTCGTACATCAACGCGTCGCGGCCGACGGCGGTCGCCGCGACGCCGGCGTAGCGGTGCTCGATGCGCGCGACGAGATCGCCCGCTTCGCGCGTGATCCGCGCGACGGGAGTCGGCGACTCCTGCGCCACGGGCAGCGGCGCCGCGGCGTCGGGAGGCCAGAGACGCGGCAAGGCGCCCCCCGCCGCGAGGCGCTCGAGGAATCCGTCGAGGTCGCCCGCCGGCACCTCGGGCCCGTCCTTCTTCAGGAAGTACCGGAGCCAGTCGAACGCGTCGAAAGCGTCGAGCCAGGCGAAGCGCCCGCGATGCAGCAGGAACGGGCGCCGCGCCGTGCAGACGAGGTCGACCTCCTGCGCGCGAAGCGTTTCGCCGCCGCGGACGAAGACGCCCTCCACGGCGTACGGCGAGCCCGCGTCGCCCGGCCGCTTCCGCGCGATGCGCAGCACGAACTCGTAGGGACCGAAGCGGGAGTCGTCGCGGATCGGCGCGGCGAGGGACTCGGCCGACTCGTCGTGGTGGAAACGGCCGCTCTTCAGCAGAAGCGGCAGCGCCTGGTCGAGGGCGTCGTCTTCGAGCAGCCACGGTCCGTCGGCTTTGACGAGGCCGCCGCCCCGGTCGAGCGGGGCGCGCCCGCCCGCCGCGGGCGTCAGGATCTTGAAGAGCCGGTCGTCGTCGCCGTCGGCGCGGACGAGGACGGACGCCGTCGCCTTCAGAGGCTGCAGGGCGCCCGCGGCGTCGGGCGTCCACGGCCCGAGGAACAGGCCGCGCCGGCCGTTCGAGCGCGCGCGATCGACGATCCAGCGGACGTCGAGGGGCGCGTCGTCGTCGGACTTCTCCGGCTCGGGCGCGTCCGCGGCGGCGACCGCGAGGCAGAGCGCGTAGAGATGCGCGCACCCCGCGCCTTCGTTCTCCACGTAGGGGCACTCGCACTCGAAGCGCAGCTTTCCGTCCTTACGGTCGACCCACGCCTCGACGGTCCGCTTGAACACCTTGACCCGCACGCGCGCCGCGTCGCCGGGTCCGTGTTCGAGAAGCTCGACCTGCCGCTCGGCGACGAACCGCTCTCCGAGGGACCGCTGCGCGGGAGGAAACGGGAAAGGAAAGTCTTCGGGGCGGACGGGCATCGCGGGGTCCGGTCCCATGAAA
>DASPNK010000591.1:0-2352 GCA_035626575.1 Planctomycetota bacterium
AGGAGTTCGTGGTGACCGCCGAAAACGTGCGCGGACTGAAGCCCCTCAAGCCGCGGAAGATCGGCAAGCGCGGCGCCTCCGGCGCGTCCTCCCCCGCCCTCGAGAAGCCGACGCTCGAGGAGCGCACCGAGCAGAAGGACACGGCCTGAGGGAACGCCCTCGGCCCGCCCGCCTCCGACGTACCTTACGGAGGCGCCCATGAGCTCTCCTCCGCCGCGACTCTCCGAACTGACCCGCGACGACGCGCGTCGCGTCGCCGTCGAAGCGGGCGCGAAGCCGTTCCACGGCGACGAGCTTTGGAAGTGGATGACGAAGCGCTTCGTCCTCGACCCGGCGCGGATGACGAACCTCCCGGCCCCGTTCCGGAAGGCGCTCGCGGAGCGCTTCGACGTGCGGCCGAGCCGGGCGGCGCGGGTCGAAGACGACCCCGCGAGCACGACGCGCAAGGTGCTCCTCGAGCTGGGCGACGGCGAGAAAGTGGAGTGCGTGCGCATCGACGAAGACGACCGCACCACGCTGTGCCTCTCCACGCAGGTCGGTTGCCCGGTGCGCTGCGGGTTCTGCGCGTCGGGGCTTTACGGTCTGAAGCGCAACCTCTCGCGCGGCGAAATCCTCGAGCAGTATCTCGTGCTCGCGGGCGACGCCGCCGCCGCGGGGCGCCGCGTGTCGAACGTCGTCGTGATGGGGATGGGCGAACCGATGCTCAACGTCGGCCCGCTGCTCGGCGCGCTGACGATCGTCAACGACGCCGACGCGGTCGGCCTCGGCGCGCGCCACATCACGGTGTCGACGGTCGGCGTCCGCAAAGGCCTGGAGCGGTTCATCGCCGAGCCTCGCCAATACACCCTCGCGTTTTCGCTGCACGCGCCCGACGACGCCCTGCGCGCGAAGATCGTCCCCTTCCCCGCGGCGATGTCCGTCGACGAGATCCTCGGCGCGGCCGACGCCTATCTGCGGGACAAGGGACGCGAGGTCACGTTCGAGTACGTGCTCCTCGACGGCGTCAACGCCTCCCTCGAACACGCCGACGCGCTCGCGCGGCTCCTTCGCGGCGTCCGCGGGACGGTGAACCTCATCCCGTTCAACGAGGTGCCGGAGCAACCCTTCCGGCGGCCCTCGGACCGCGCGATCGACGCCTTCGCCGCGCGCCTCCGCGCCTCCGGCGTGAAGACCACGGTGCGGAAGCGCAAAGGCCACGACATCGCGGCCGCCTGCGGGCAGCTCAGGCTCCGCGACCTCGCCGTCTGACGCGCCGCGCCCCCGTCGGCGCAAGGACCGCGGAGGCCCGCGCGCGGAGCGAAGCGGAGCGACGGCCCCGCATGGTCGATCGACGGACGTCGCCGTCGGGACGATCATCGTCGTCGACGACGTCCCGCATCGAACGCGATCCGATCACCGCTCTTCGGGCGGCCGGCGGCTGATGACGGCCTTCAGCACGAGGTCCTTGCCGTCCCTCCGCACGCCGATCGACGCGGTCGTCCCCGGCGAGATGCGCGCGATGCGGTTGCGCAGCACCTGGTAGTCGTCGACGGGCTTCCCGTCGACGGCGTACACGAAGTCCGCGAGGCGGAGCCCGGCGATCGCCGCCGGCGAGTCGGGCAACACCGACGTCACTTCGGCCCCGCCGACGATTCCCGATCCCAGGCGGCGGCGCCGCTCGTTGTCGAGATCGCGGAAGTCCTTTCCTTCCAGGCCGAGGAAGCCGCGCGTCACCGAACCCTTGGAGAGGATCTCCTCCGCCACGAACCGCGCGTCGTTGGCGGGGATGGCGAACCCGATCCCGTCGGCCCGCTGGGCGAGGATCGCGACGTTGATTCCGATGACCTCTCCCTGCAGGTTGGCCAACGGGCCTCCGGAGTTGCCCGGATTGATCGCGGCGTCGGTCTGGATGTAGTCGGTGTAGCGAAGCGGGTCGTTGCGCCGCCCGGAGGTGAGGTTGCTGCGGTGCAGGCTCGAGACGATGCCGTGCGTCACCGTCCAGCCGAAGTCGAGGGCGTTGCCGATCGCGACCACCTCCTCGCCGACCAGCAGTTCGTCCGAATCTCCGAAGACGGCGGGCGTGAGGCTGCCGCTGAAGCCCGTCATCTTCAGCACCGCGAGGTCCGTCGCCGGATCGGCGCCGACGAGCCGGGCGGCGTAGCGGTCGTACGACGACAGCTCGACCTCGAACTCGCGGCCGCCTTCGACGACGTGGTTGTTCGTGAGGATGGCGCCGTCGCGCGTCACGGCGACGCCGGTGCCGCTGGATAGGCCGTTGCGCGTCGCGGCCCGCACGGTGACCACCGAGGGGCGCAGCCGGTCGGCCACCTGCACGAACGCGCCGCCGACCCGCGCCGAACGTTCGTGCGATTC
>DASPNK010000592.1:0-3282 GCA_035626575.1 Planctomycetota bacterium
TCCGGGCGTGCAGCGCCGGATTCGCGGCGGCGATGCGTCCGCCGAAGAGCCAGTTCTCGCCGCCGTCGAAATCGGAGACGACGCACCCCGCCTCGCGGGCGACCACCGCGCCCGCGGCGACGTCCCACGGCGAGAGGTGCATCTCCCAGAAGCCGTCGTACCGCCCTTCCGCCGCATAGCAGAGGTCGAGCGCGGCCGAGCCGAGCCGGCGGAGCCCGCGCACCCGGGTGGCGAACGCCGAGAACTGCCGCAGGTTGTTGTCGGGCAGGCTGTCGATCCGGTACGGGAAGCCGGTGGTGAGCAGCGCCTCGGAGAGGTCGTTCGCCGATCCGCACTTCAGCGGACGGCCGTTCTTCTTCGCCCCGCCTCCGGCGACCGCGACGTAGCACTCGTCGAGCGCGGGGTTGTAGACGCAGCCGACGACGCCGACGCCGTTTTCGTAGAACGCGAGCGACGGGCCGAAGTGCGGAATGCCGTAGACGAAGTTGGTGGTGCCGTCGAGCGGATCGAGGATCCACAGCCTCGGGGCCGCGCCCTGGCCGTGGAGCGTCTCTTCGGCGAGCACGGCGTCGCCGGGGAACGCTTCCCGGATGCGGCGGATCACGAGGTCCTCGGCCTCGCGGTCGGCGGCCGTGACGAGGTCGCGCTTGCCCTTCTTGTCGACGCGCCGAAGGCGCCCGTAGTGCGACATCAGCACCGAGGCCGCTTCGCGCGCGGCGCGCTCGCAGAACTCCACGACGTCGGTCACGCGCTCCCCTTTTCTTCGCCGGCCGAAGCCTCGCGCATCCGCCGCCGCGTCTCCTCCCACCACGCCATACGCTTCGCGATCTCCTTCTCGTGACCGAAAGGCGACGGCGCGTACCAGGTCCGACCCTTCAGCGGCGCCGGGAGGTAGTCCTGGTCGACGACGGCGTCGTCGAAGTCGTGGGGGTAGAGGTAGCCTTCGCCCCGACCGAGCTGCTTCATCAGCTTCGTCGGCGCGTTTTTCAGGTGGTCCGGCGGGCCGTAGGCCTTGCCGCCTTTGACGTCGTCCCGCACCGCGCCGAAGGCGGCGTACACCGCGTTGCTCTTGGGCGCCGTCGCGAGATAGACCGCCGCCTGGGCGAGGGCGAGTTCGCCCTCCGGCGAGCCGAGGAAGCGGAACGTCTCGGTCGCGTCGAGCGCGACCCGAAGCGCCTGCGGATCGGCGAGGCCGACGTCCTCCGCCGCCATGCGAACGAGCCGGCGGGCGACGTACAGCGGCGGCTCGCCGCTCTCGAGCATCCGCGCGAGGTAATAGAGCGTCGCCTGCGGATCGCCGCCCCGCACCGATTTGTGGAGGGCCGAGACGAAGTCGTAATGCGCGTCGCCCGACTTGTCGTAGGCGGCCCGCTTCTCGGCGAGGAGCCGCCGCGCTTCGTCGACGCCCACCGTGCGTTCGCGCCCCTTGCGCGCCGCCGCGCCGACCAGCGCTTCGAGCCGGTTGAGGAGGCTCCGCGCGTCGCCCTGGCTCGTCTCGGCGAGCAGTCTCACGGCGTCGTCGTCGAGGACGACGCCGAAGGCGCCGAGCCCGCGGTCGGCGTCGGTGAGCGCGCGGCGGGCGACCTCGGTCAGCGAAGCGTCCGACAGCGGCTCGAGGGCGACGGTCGTGCACCGCGAGAGGAGCGCGGCGTTGACGTAGAAAGACGGGTTCTCGGTGGTGGCGCCGACGAACGTCACGGTGCCGTCCTCGACGTGCGGCAGCAGCGCGTCCTGCTGGGCGCGGTTGAAGTGATGGATCTCGTCGACGAACAGCAGCGTGCCTTCGCCGAGGCGGCGCCGCTCCTTCGCCGCGTCGACCGCGGCCCGCAGGTCCTTCACGCCCGCGAGGACCGCCGACATCGGCGTGAAGATCAATCCCGTGCGCTCCGCGAGCAGCCGCGCGACGGTGGTTTTGCCGCAGCCGGGCGGCCCGTAGAGCAGGAGCGACGGCAACTCGCCCGCATCGAGCAGCGTGCGCAGCAGCGCGCCCGGTGCGAGGGCCGGCTGGCCGAGCACCTCGTCGAGCGTGCGCGGGCGCATGCGGTCCGCGAGAGGCGCCGGCGTCTTCGGCGCCGGAGGGTCGGCCGGGTCGAACAGGCCGCGGCTCACGCGCGGACCGTCGCCAGCGCGAGGGCGAACGCGTCGAGGTGCTTGCGCATCGGGGCGCCGGATGCGGCGTTCATGATCACGGCGAACGCCGTCCACTTCCCGTCGACGCCCTGCACGTATCCCGCGAGGCTCTGCGCGCCGTCGAGGAAGCCGGTCTTGGCGAAGAGGCGGCCTTTGAGCTCGATCAACCGCTTCTGGAGTGTGCCCTCCTGGCCGGGTTCGGCGAGCATCGCGCGGAACGCCTCGCCTTCGGGGCGGGCCGCCGTCAGCGCCAGCGCGCCCTGCAGGGCCGCGGCCGTCGCGCGGTTGCGCCGCGACAGCCCGGAGCCGTCGGCCAGGACGAGCCCGTCGACGGGCGTTCCGGCCGCGGCGAGCGCGGCGAGGGTCGCCGCGCCGCCCGACTCGAACGTGCCGAGCCCGGAGGCCCGGAAGCCGTGGTGCTTGAAGAGCATCTCGGCCCGGTGGTTCTGGCTCGACTTGAGCAGCCGCGGAAGGACGCGCGAGATCGGCGTGCGGAACGTGAGGAGCGCCGCGCCGCCCTGCGCTTCGGCGGGCTCGGGGCGCCGCACACGCCCTTCCACCGCCAGGCCGGTCTCGGCGAAGGCCCGCCGCAGCGCGAACCCGAAGTAAATCGCAGGGTCGTCGACGGCGGCTTCGTGGATCGCCGCGCCCGCCCCCGCGCGCACCGTGCCCTTCGCCGTGAACGCGCCCGGCGTTTCCCCGTGATCGAGGGTCACCGCGCTCCGGCGCGCCGCGGTGACCAGGCGCGAGGTCACCCGGCAGTAGCCGACGTCGGGCTCGAGCGCGACCGCCGCGGGGTCGCCGGCTTTCCGACCGGGACGCACCGACACCCGCACCACGCCTTCGTCGAGCGACAGGGCCGACGCGCCCGCCATCCACCGCTCGGTCAGCGCCGCCTTCGGCCAGTCGGGGGCGCGCAGCGTCCGATCGAACGCCGAGTCGTCCACGAGGAGATCGCCGGTCACCCGCTCGACGCCCAGCGCCTTCAGCCGTTCGGCGACCGCGCGAAGCGCCTGCAGCGAGTCGCCGTAGTCTCGGAACCCGAAGGTGGGGTCGCCTTCGCCGCGCACGCGGAGGGCGCCGTGCAGGACGCCGTCGCGCACCTCGCCGTGCGCGAAGAAGCCGGTGCGGATCTCCCCTTCCAGGCCGAGC
>DASPNK010000593.1:0-14217 GCA_035626575.1 Planctomycetota bacterium
GGACGTCGTGGGCCGTGACGGGCTGCCCCGCCGCGATCTTGCGGTGCGCGACGAGGCCGACCGCCTTCTCCGGCGCGTCGAACGTCTCGGCGGGCGCCGACGCGAGGTCGCGCTCTTCGAGCCGAAGGTCTTCGCTCTGCACGATCGCGCCGGGCCGCAGGTCGCGGGTCGCGACCGCCACGAGCCCGCGGCGCCGCACGTGAAGCGTGACGGAGACGGAGCGGCTTTCGACGTCGTCGACGATCGCGACGACGTCGACCGTCACCGATCCTGCGAGGAGGCCGCGCGGCTGAAGGCGCGCCGTGAACTCGTTCCGGCGGCGGCCCGGCGCGACGGCCAGGTCTTCCGGCGCGACCGTGCAGGAGACCGACGCCTGCGCGGCGTCGGCGCCGAGCGCCTCCGCCAGCTTGCGCCGTGCGAGGTCGACCGCCATCGCGCCGCCGAGCACGATCGGGCGGACGTCCACCCGCGTGACGGCCGGCCCGCTCCATGAGATCGCCTCGGTCGCGACGCCCGCCGTGCGGAGCGTCGCCTCGAGCTGCTCCCGCAGGACGAGAGCCGGGCTCCCGCCGACGGGCAGGGCGGCGACGTCGAGGAGCTGCAGGGCGGCCGGCAGCGTCGGGTCGGCGGCGTCCACGTCCGCCACGTCGTCGAGGCGGATGCGCAGCCCGGCGCCCTGCGCGCGGTCGCGCTGGCGGATCCACACCGGCCCGTGGGTCGCGGGGGACGGCGTCGTGGAGGGCCGCGGAGTCGACGGCCGCGCCGACGCCGCGGGGCGCTCGTCGCCGTCGACGCGTTGCGGCGCCGCCGACGCGGCGCCGTGCGCGACGGCGAGGGCCGCGGCGAGCGCGAGGATACGTCGCATCACCGCGCCACCTGGTTGGCCGTGGCCATCATCTGGTCGGCGGTGTTGATCGCGCGGCTGTTCGTCTCATAGGCGCGCTGCGCGAGGATGAGGTTGATCAGCTCGTTGGCGATGTCCACGTTGGACCGCTCGAGGTGCTCCTGCAGGAGCGACCCCGCGCCGTTCTGCTCGGGGTTGGTCAGCGTCGCCGCGCCGGAGACCTCGTTGGCGCGGTAGAGGTTGTCGCCTTCGGCGACGAGCCCGGCGGGATTGAAGAACGTCGCGATCTGGATCTGGCCGAGGTCGGCCTCGACGCCGTCGACGAGCCCCGACACCCGGCCGTCGCGCGTCACCGTCACGTTGCGCGCGTTGCCGAGGCCGCTCGGGCCGTTCACCAGCCGGCGGCCGGACGGCGTCGTCAGCACGCCGTCGCGGTCGACGCTGAAATTTCCGGCGCGGGTGTAGAGCGGCTGCCCACCGGGATTCTCGACCTCGAAGAACCCTTCGCCGCCGATGGCGAGGTCGAAGGGGTTGCCGGTGGGGATGGGATCGCCCTGGCGGAAGTTCTTGCTCGTGCCGATGACCGCCGCGCCGGAGCCGACCTGCAGGCCGGCCATCGTGCCGCCCGCGGCGGTCTGCGCGCCGGGCTCGCGCTCGTTGACGTAGAGCAGGTCGGCGAAAACGACGTCGCTCCGCTTGTAGGCGGTGGTGTTGACGTTCGCCAGGTTGTTGGCGACGACTTCGACGTTGCGCTGTTGCGCGTACATGCCGGTCGCCGCGGTGTGGAGGGCTTTGAACATCGTCAGTCCGTGGAGCGCATGCGGCGCTCGTAGCTTTCGTGGATGGCCATGACGACGCGTTGCGCGGCGTCGTACCCGCGGTGGACGGTGATCATCTCGACGAGGCCGTGCACCGCGCCGTCGCGGGGCAGTTCGAGCATGCCGGCGGCGACCCTGGCGTCGGCCGCGGAGGAGGGGATCGGGTCCATGCCCGGCCGCGCCGCAAGCACGGTGTCGGAGATCGGCGCCAGCGCGTCGCGGTTCGCGAAGCGCGTCAGGCGCAGGCGCCCGATCTCCGCGCCGCCCTGCATGACGCGACCGTCGTTCTCGAAGCGCACGTCGCCGCCGCCGGGGACGCGGCGGATGTCGGCCCCGTCGCCCTGAACGACGAGTCCCGAGCGCGTCGTGAGAACGTCGTTCTGAAACTCGAAGTCGCCGTTCCGCGTCCAGCCGGGGCCGTCCGGCGTCTTCACTTCGAAGAAGGCGTCGCCCTGGATCGCGACCGCGGCGGGATTGTTCGACGGCGTGAGCTCGCCGGGCGCGAAGGAAAGGCCTTCCTCGACTTTGACGAGGCTCCCGGCGCGCGCGGCGTTCAGCTCGGCGTCGAAGGAGCGCGTGGCCGCGGTGCGGCGGAGCCAGCCCGGCGTGCGGGCGTGGGCCAGGTTCTCGGCGGCGAGATCGAGGCGCCGCTCGAGGGCGGCCATCTGCGCGGCGGCGGAGACGAGAGCGTCGTCCATGGTCGTCGCGCCTTTCGCAACGCCCCTGCCGCGCCCCCCTCAAGTCCCGACCGTTCGATCCGACAACGCCGACGACCCCGCGATTCGCGCCGGGTTTCCGTCGCTTCGCCCCGCCCCGCCCCGCGACCGTCGCGTTTCGCGGCGGCGCCGCGCCCCCATCCGTCCGCCGCCGAACCGGGAAAGAAGTTCCTGCCGAAGGAAGTTCGTTCCGGCGATCGCACGTCGCCCGCCGACGCGGCCGCGGTCCTGACGGCCGCCGACGTCGGCCTCCGACAGGACCGCGGAGGCCCGCGCGCGGAGCGAAGCGGAGCGACGGCCTCGCATCGTCGGTCGGCGACGGCGTTGATGAACCGACGTGCAGCGACGTCGTCCTCGACGCATCGCGCCGTCACCGGTCCGCCGCCGACCGACGCTGCGGGCGCGTCCTCGCTGCGCTCGGCACGGCGCTCCGCGATCTACGCGGGGCACGTCGCGGGTTCATTTCACGTTCAGCGACGCGTGGATCGCGGAAGCCTGCGCGCAGGCCGGGCGACGACGGCGTCGCCGCGCTCCTTACCGCAAGCGGCCGTATGTGAGCCGGCGCCACACCGCCTCGACGGGCCCGTGGGCGCGGCGTCGGAGATAGAGCGGGCTCCAGCCGAGCTGCAGCGCCCAGACGGCGAGGCCGAAGGCGAGTTGCTGCGCCATGCCCCACTGCGACCACCGGCCGAAGGCCCAGCCGTCGAAGACGAGCGCACAGAGGACGGACTGCGCGAGATAGTTGGTCAGCGCCATGCGACCGACGGCGGCGAGTCGCGCGCGGACGCGTCGCAGGACTCCGGTGCGGACGATCAGCAGGACGGTCGCGGCGTGGCCGAGCGCCACGGCGGCGCCCGCGAGGAGGTGGATCGTCGTCGTCCACGGAATGCGCCCGTCGAAGCCGAAGCGCGCCGCGAGATCGCGGTGCGCGGCGATCTTGTCCGTCAAGCCCAGGGCCGCGAGCGGGAGGCCGACGCCGTACGCAGCGCCCGCGAGAACGCCGTAGAAATGCGCCGGCCGCGCGCCCGCGAGCACGCCCGTCCTCCACAGCGCGATGCCGAAGAGCATCTGGCCGGCGCAACGCCAGAGGTCGAAGGCGAGCGCGCCTTCGACGTGCCAGATCCAGTTGAGCCAGGCGCGCCACACGAACAGGTTGGACCACGAACCCGTGTACGCCGCCTTCTCCGACATCGGGGGGCGCGACCGTTCGTAGGGCAGAGACGCTTCCAGCCAACCGAACGTCGACCGATACGCGCCCTCGACCTCCGACATGACGATCGCGACCGAGAACACGACCGCGCCGGCGACGAAGAGCGTCGCCGGGCGCGCGCGCCGCGCCGCGTACAGCGCCGCGCCCGCCGCGGCGTAGACCATGAGGATGTCGCCGTACCAGACGAGGTAGGCGTGCAGGACGCCGATCACGAACAGCCACGCATGGCGGCGGAAGTACGGCCCGGCGGCGCCGCCCTGCGCGGCGGCGCGGTCGGCGAAGACCGCGACGCCCGCGCCGAAGAGCATCGAGAACAGCGCGATGAACTTGTCGCGGAACAGGAGACCCGCGGTCGCCCACGCCGCGAAGTCCGGCCACGAGAACCCGTGAGGGAACGTCGGGTCGTCGAACTTCCCGATCGGCATCGCGAAGTTGCGCAGGTTCATCACGAGGATGCCGAGCGTCGCGACGCCGCGGAGCACGTCGAGCCCTTCGACCCGCGCGCCGGCGTCGACGGGGCGGGCGCCGGAAGGGCAGGGCGCCGTCGCGTCGCCGGGGACGGACGGCGGAAGCGTCGACCTCTCCGAGGGAACGTTCATGGCCCGTCGCTACGCGGCCGCGCCGAATCCGCTCCGCGGCTTGCGTTTCGGCGCGGCGGCGCCGTGCGCGCGCACCGCGGCGTCCGACCCCGTTGCTACGGTCGTCGTCCCATGTCCGGCGCTCCGGTCGGCCGCGGGGCGGGCTTCGACCCGCCCACGAGATTCCAGCGCACGACGCTCGAGCCGTTCGACGTCGAGCCGTGCCCCGACGCCGACGATCCGTCGCCGCCCCGGACGCAGTTCTTCGTCGACCGCACGAAATCCGTGCTGGCGCGCAACGACAGCCCCGACGTCCCGTTTCGCTGGAGCATCAATCCGTACCGCGGCTGCGAGCACGGATGCATCTACTGCTACGCCCGGCCGAGCCACGAGTACCTCGGCTTCTCGGCGGGCGTGGAGTTCGAGACGAAAATCCTCGTCAAGCCCGACGCCCCGGAGATCCTCGCCGAAACGCTCGCGTCGCCGAATTGGACGGGCGAATACGTCTGCGTCTCCGGCAACACCGACTGCTATCAGCCCGCCGAGCGCACGCTGAAACTCACGCGACGCTGCCTCGAGGTGTTCCGCGAGTTCGGGAACCCGATCGGCGTCATCACCAAGAACGCGCTCGTGGCGCGGGACGCCGACGTGCTCGCGGCCATGGCGGAGAAGGACCTCGCCGAGGTCACGATCACGGTGACGACGCTCGATCCCGAGCTGGCGCGCAAGCTGGAGCCGCGCGCGTCGACGCCGTCGCGGCGACTGGCCGCGGTGCGCGCGCTCGCCGACGCTGGGGTCCCGGTGAACGTCAACGTCGCGCCGGTCGTTCCCGGCCTGACCGACGACGAGATCCCCGCGCTCCTCGCCGCGGCCAAAGCCCACGGCGCCCGCACCGTCGGCTGGACGATGCTGCGATTGCCCCTCGCGGTGGAGCCGCTGTTCCTCGACTGGTTGAAGCGCGAGGTTCCGCTCAAAGAGCGGAAGGTGCTCGCGCGGCTCCGCGACCTCCGCGGCGGCAAGCTCACCGAAGCGGGGTGGGGCGTGCGGATGCGCGGGCGCGGGCCGTACGCGGAGCTGATCCGCGCGCTGTTCGAGACCACGTGCCGCCGGCTGGGTTTCGCCGAGCGCCCTCGCGACCTCGACGCGCCCGAAGCGCGCGCCGCCGACGCGCGGGCGAAACGCGCCCGCGAGGCGCGCGCCACGCCGCGTCGGCGTCCGCTCCCGCCGACGCCCGAAGAGACGCAGGGTTCGCTCTTCTAAAGCGCGAGCGTTGCGGCCGCGTCACCGGAGAGGCGCGCGGCCGCGCCGACATATCGCGCGAGCTACGCCGCCGAGCTTGAGGCGCCGATAGGGAGATCGGCCGCGAGACGTTTTTCGGATCTCGCGCGCTCTTCCCACCGGAGCCGCCATGCGTTCGTCCCGACCCGCCGCGCGCCTTTACGCGACGATCGCCGCACTCGGCTTCGTCGCGTCCTTTGCGTCCTCGCAGACGCCGATCGTCCCGCTCAAGATCTCCAACGGCGCCGCCGTGGCGCGCACGCAGGAACCGGTGAGCGTGGGCGTGCCGATCGGAAAGGTGACGCCGTTCTATGCGACGTACGGCGCGCGGGTGCTGACGCCGGGCGGCGTCGAAATCCCGGCGCAGTTCAAAGTGCTGAGCCGCTGGGACGGCATGCGCGACGACGCCACGAAGCCCATCAAATGGCTGCTCGTGAGCTTCAAAGCCGATGTCGCCGCGAATGCGACGGCGACCTATCAGCTCGCGTTGTCGGCGAATCCCAACCCTCAGGGGACGCTTTGGGCCGCCCAGGACATGCAGACGATCCAGGTGTGGACGTCGGCGAACACCTGGTTCAAGATCGATCGCCTCGTCTGCACGTTGTTCAAGGAGGCGGTCGTCGACGGCGCGTCGGTGATCTCGACGCCCGGCTCCTGCGAGCTGGTCTTCGCCGACGGCACGGAGCCCGAGCCGTGGGTGATGTCCACCGATCTCGAGGAGTACTACGGCTACCTGTCGACGCGGTGCGTCGTGCGCCAGCGCGGCATGATCGGCCCGCTCGGCTTCACGATCCGGTACACCTTCTACGCGGGCCGCTCGTCGGTCGACGTGGACTTCCGGCTCGAGAACCCGGCGGCGTACGGCCTCTTCTCCACCACGATCCCGGACGGCCAGAAGTATTTCCGCCGGCTGCACCTCAACCTGCCGGTCGCGGGCGGTGCGGCGCAGACGGTGACGACCGACGCCGCACAGCGCACGGTCGCGGCCGGCTCGCAGTGGACGCTCTCGCAGGACTTCGCGTGGACGTCGAACGCGCTCGACGCGCTGGCCGGCTTCTCGTGGCAGGAGTCGACCCTCGGCGACGTGATCGCAAGCGGCAACCGCTACTCGGGCGCGCTCGACGTCAGCTCGCCGACCGCCGGAGTCACCGTCGCCGTCGATCGCTTCTGGGAGAACTTCCCGAAGGCTTACGAGGTGCAGAACGGCTCGCTGGCGGTGTGTCTGTGGCCGGAGTTCGGCGAGGGACCGCTCTACCAGGGTCAATACGCCGTGCCGTGGATCTCGACGCCGCCGGTCGACGCGTCGGCCGCGACCCACTACCGGTTCGAAGGCGGCCGTCACAAGACGCACCGCATGACCTTCGACTTCCACCCGACCGGGCCGCGCACCGCGCTTCAGGTGGCCGAAGCCGCCGACCGCGCGAGGAATCCGCTGGCGGGGTGCTGCCCGGGCGCGTGGTACCGGCAGACGTGGGCGATGCACTCGCTGTGGACCGAACGCTCGGTGTGGGGCAACGCCGCCTACCAGCGGTACGAGAAGTTCTACGACATCCTCGTCGACGACAACGCCGCCGACGACCTGTCGTCGATCGGCAAGGTCGGCCTCCCCAAGTTCATGGCGCGCGGCGGCACCAACGGCGGCTGGCAGATGTACGGCTGGGACAACTTCGGCGACATCTCATGGGCCGACGGCTATTGCGGACTGCATTACGACTTCGCCGAGTCGATGTTGTCCGGCTACCTCCGCACCGGCGACTACCGCTTCTTCCGCATGGGCGTCGACCTCGCGGCGTACCGGCGGGACTACGGCCAGAACCACTCCACCAACGTCGCCGAGACCTGGCGCGGCGCGCAGTTCTACGAGAAGGGCTGGTGGCACGGCTCCTACGTGCAGGGACAGTCGTCGCACAACTGGGTCGCCGGCCTCCTCATGCACTACGTGATCACCGGCGACGAGTTCTCCCGCGAAGCCGCGATCGAGAACCTCGCGTTCACGCTGCGCGACCCGCCCAAGAACTGGAACGGCTACTGGGGCTCGCGCATCCCGGGCTGGCAGATCAACTGCCTCGTCGACGGGTACAACGTGCTCGGCAACCCCGTGTACCTGACCGAGGCCGGGCTCGGCGTCAACAAGTACCAGATCCTCGAGCAGTCCCAGGGCGGCAACGGCTACGTGCTCAACCTCGGGACCAATCCGCAGACCATGAAGCCGTGGATGGAGAACATCTTCTTCATCGCCGCGGCGAAGTACGCCCTCACGTCGGGCGACCCGACCTACAACGGGTTGCTCGACCGGATGCGCCTCTTCTTCCGCAACGTCGCGATCATCCCCGGGACCGGCCCGATCACGGCGCAGATCCCGACCCAGGTCTGGTACGAGTGGGCGCCGCCGTCGAGCGGGTTCGTCGGCACGAAGTCCGTGCACCTTCTGTGGCCGATGGCGGAGGCGATGGCGTACTCGGCCGCCGTCTTCCAGGACGTGACCGATCAGAACTGGGCGTCGCTGTGCTTCGAAACCGTCTGCCGCTTCTGGCAGGCGAGCGGCACGACGGCGGTCGACTTCACCGCGCCGACGACGTACTCGAAGATCACCTTCAAGCCTGCGATGTACCCGGGCACCGAGTCGAAGGCGATCGCCAACCTTCTGCGCTGGGCGCCCGCGCACCTGACCGTGCAACGCTTCCTCGACGGCCAGTGGTGACGCCGTCTTCGACCGGGGCGGTTCCCGCCGCCCCGGTTGACGGCGCCGTCGCGGGTCCGTAGAACGGGGCCCTCTCGCGGGCGCTTAGCTCAGTTGGTTAGAGCGCTATGCTCACACCGTAGAGGTCACTGGTTCGAGTCCAGTAGCGCCCATCGCCGCGACCGCGCGGCCGGGATGAAAGAAGCCGAGGCTTGATCGCCCCGGCTTCTTTCCTTTTGCACCGACGCCGCCCGCTCGCGGCGGAAGCCCGAGCGGGCGCCGGCGCCGAACCTCCGAACGGCCGCCGACCTCCGTCGGCGCGCCGCGCGCGGCTCCTGAGAAAAGCCCGACCGCGCGGCGGGGCGCGGTCGGGCGCCCTCCGCTCATCGAAACGGCGTCGGGAAGCGTACAGGAAAGCCCGCCCGGCGCGCCAGACCCGACCGCCGCGCCGGCGCCATTTTTCTCCGCGGATCGGCGGCTCGCGCACCCGCCGCGCGCCCTCCGCCGGCGCCGCGCGCTCGTCGCGCGAAGGCGCTTCCGCCGCGGTTCGCCGCGCTCCCGGCTCGCCGCGCCCGCGCCTCCCTGCGGCGACGTGCTACACCCTCGCGGTCGCGGACGGACTCCCATGAACGCATCTCTCCCCTTGGTCGTGCGAGGGTTACGAAAATCGTACGGCGCGACGGTCGCGGTCGACGACCTGTCGTTCGAAGTGCGGCGCGGCGAGTGCTTCGGCCTCCTCGGCCCCAACGGCGCCGGCAAGTCGACGACGTTGTCGATCGTCACCACGCTCGTCGAACCCGACGCGGGCGACGTGCTGGTCGAAGGCGTCGCCGTCTCGGACGCGCCCGACGCGGCGCGTCGCAACCTCGGTGTCGCGCCGCAGGAACTGGCGGTCTACGAGGAGCTCACCGCGGCGGAGAACCTCGCGTTCTTCGGCAGGCTCTACGGACTGCGCGGGAACGAGCTCGCCGCGCGCGTCGACGCGTCGCTCCGGGCCGCGCGGCTCGAAGACCGGCGCGCGCATCGCGTGGAGACCTTCAGCGGCGGCATGAAGCGCCGGTTGAACTTCGCCGCGGCGATGGTCCACGACCCGCGGGTCCTGCTGCTCGACGAGCCCACGGCGGGCGTCGACCCGCAGTCGCGGCATCACCTCTTCGAGATGGTCGCCGAGGCGAAGGCGCGCGGCGTCACCACCGTCTACACGACGCACTACATGGAGGAGGCGGAGCGCCTCTGCGACCGCATCGCGATCATGGACCGCGGGAGGCTGGTCGCGTGCGGCACGCGCGACGAGCTGACGGCGCTCGCAGGCGGTCGCGACGAGGCGCGGCTCACGTTCGCCGACGGCGTGTCGCCCGCCGCGGCCGAGGCGGCGTTCGCCGATCTCGGCGGTCGCATGGTCGGCGACGCGGCGGCGATCCCGGTGGCGGGCGTGGCCGGCCTCGCCGACCTGCTCGCGCGCGCCGAGCGGGCGCGGCTTCCGGTGCGCAGCGTGACGCTGAAGAAGCCCGACCTTGAGACGACTTTCCTCGCCCTCACCGGACGCGCGCTGCGCGATTGATCCCATGAACGACCTGCTGCGAGCGTCCTTCGCCCTGGCCGCCAAAGACCTGCGCCTCTTCCTGCGCGACAAAGGCGGCCTCGCGCTCGGCTTTCTCCTGCCGATCGCGCTGATCACCGTGATGGCGCTGGTGTTCGGGAACATGTACGGCGGCAAGACGCCGCCGAAGCCCGAGGTCAAGGTCCTCGATCTCGACCGTTCGCCCGCGTCGCGCGCGCTGGTCGACGTGCTCACGAAGCAGGCGGTGGTGCGCGTCGCGATCGACGAGGGGGACAAGGCCGCGGCGACGCGCGACGAGCTCGCCCAGCGCGTGAAGAACGGCAAGGACGACGTCGCCCTGGTGATCGGCGGCGGCTACGGCGCCGCGCTGGACGGCGGCGGAGCGCCGCCTCTCGAGCTGATCCGCGAATATGTCCGCGAGATGGAAGGCCGCATCGCCGAGCAGGCGCTGATGGCGGCGCTCATGGAATCGAGCGGCGGGAAGATCGGGCGGATGATGGCGGGCCGCGGCGTCGACGCGCTGTCCGAGGAGATCGGATTGTCGCCGCTCTCGAAAGGCGTGCTCCGCCGCATGGCCGACGGCTTCTTCGACCGCCTCGATCAGGAGGCGACGGCCGTCGAGGCGGCGCCTGCGTCCGCGCCGACGGCCGAGTCGGGCGGCGGCGCGGCGGCCTCGCCGGCGCCGGGCGGGTTCATGGCGGGGGAGATGGGCGCCGCGTTCGGCCTCAAGACGACCGTGGTCGGCGGCGAGTCGTTCGACAAGGCGAGCCGCGGGCGCATCATCGGCGTGACGCAATCCGTCGCGGGCACCTCAGTGATGATGCTGCTCTTCGGCCTCGTCGCCTGCGGCTCCACGCTTCTGCGCGAGCGTGAAGAGGGCACGTTGCGCCGTCTCCTCGCCGCGCCCGTGCCCCGGCGCGCGGTGCTGATCGGCAAGTTCCTCTACACCATGGTCGTCGGCCTCCTGCAACTGATCGTGATGTTCCTCTTCGGCCGCCTCGCCTTCGGCTTGCCCGTCGAACGCGACCCGGTCGGCCTCCTTCTCGTCGGCGCGGCGACCGCGGCGGCGGCGACCGGCTTCGGCGTGTGCATCGCCGTCCTCTGTCGCACGGCGAAACAGGTGGAGGGCGTCTCCACCCTCGTCGTGCTGATCATGTCGGCCATCGGCGGCTCGTGGTTCCCGACCATGTTCCTGCCGGAGTGGATGCAGAAGGTGTCCAAGATCACGCTCACCGCGTGGGCGATGGACGGCTTCCACTCGGTCCTCTGGCGCGACACCGGCCTCGCCGGGGCGGCGCTTCCCATCGCCGTCCTTTTCGGCGTCGGCCTCGCCCTCCTCGTCGTCGCTTCGGTCCTCTACGAACGCCGATTCGTACGCGCGGCGTGACGCGCGTCGCGGCGCGGCGAACGCGCTGTACAGGCCCGCAGGTTCGCCCGCCCCGTGAAGCGACGCGGCGAACCTGCTTCGTCGATCTTCGGCCGATGACGGCGCGGCGTCTCTCGCCGCATAACATGTCGGCCGATGACGCCTCATTCTGAGACCACGCGGTTGCAGCCCGCGGGACCGCCGCCGCCCGATGCGGCGGCCGTCTCGAAACCGCCGCGCTACGTACCGCCGCCGCCCTCGCGAGCCGTGCTGCGGGCGGGCCTCATCGTCGAAGCGGCGTTCTACTTCGCGGCGCTCCCGGCCCTCGCGTTCTTCGACCTCACGACCATGCTCCTCATGCCGGCGATGGTCGTCTGCACCGTCTGGTCGACCGACTTCGACTCCGCGTGGAAGAACCGTCGGGATTTCATTTGCGCCGTCTCGCTCGCGACGAGCGGCATCCTCACCGCCGTCTTGGAACGGCGAGCGGAGGCGTCGACGTTCGCGCCGGCGGGTTCAGCGGGCGCCGTCACCGCAAGCGCCGCGCTCGTCGCTTCCGCCGCATTCCTCATCGCTCGCGCGCGGCGAATCCGCACGCTCGTCGTGAGGCGCAGCGTCGACGTGACCGGATCCTGAAAAAGTGCCCCCGACGCGCTCCGTCCGTCGCGATCTTCGAAGTTCCGGTTGGATCCCGTCGAACTGGTCGGATCGGCTGGTTTCCGCGCGCACGAGCTCTCGACTGTCGAAGTTCTCATCAAGAGAAACCGCGAGGTCTTCCTGGAGGCGCGGCATGAGTTCTTCGTTCAGTGAACGCAAAGCGTCCGCCCAAGACGTCCGGTTCACGGAGCATGAGCTTGTCGTCGAGCTCACGGACGGACGGACGATCCTCACGCCGCTGGCTTGGTATCCGAAACTGATGCACGCGACCCCAACGCAACGCTCTCAATGGCGCCTCGTAGGGCGCGGCGGCGGCGTTCACTGGGCCGCGTTGGACGAAGACTTGAGCGTCGAGGGCATGTTGCGAGGGCTCCCGTCGCGCGAGGCGTCGAAGTCCGCGCCCCGCTATCCACTCGCCCGGGCGCCGTCCACGGTCCGCGATCGAAAACGCTGAGCTCGCCGACGGCGAGCCCGTCGCCGTCTCGCCTCGGCGTCGTGCCCGCGGCAGTCCCGACGGCCAGAAGGACCTTTCGACCTCGCTTTGCGCTGCGCGTGGGCGCCGCGTCACCGCCCGCGCGGTTCGCCGCCCGAGCGTTCGAAGTAGTCGCCGAGGGCGCGCTCGAAGCGCTCGAGGCGGCGCAGCAAGGCGACCTCGATGTCGACGGGGCGGGGTCCGGCGCGGCGAGCTTGGTCGTAAAGCGCGTCGAATGCGGCGCCGACGTCGTCCGGGGCGGGCAGCGCCGGAAGCGGGGCGTTCTGCAGGCGATCGAGGGCCGCCGGATCGTCCGCAAGGCGCGCCAACATCCTCGCCCAGCGGTCGAGGTCGCCGGCGGGCAGGGCGAGACCCCGCTCGCCGAGGCGCTCCGGGAGCGCGCCGCGGTCCGACGCGAGAACCGGAAGCCCGAGACGCAACGCTTCGTCCACCACGATCCCGTACGTTTCCCGCGCGAAGCTGGGAAAGACGGCGAGGTCGGCGTCGGCGCAGATCGCCGGGAGGGAGCGCTCGTCGTAAGGCCCATGCTGCCGCACGCCGCGCAGGTCGAGGTCCGGCTCGGTGAGCGCGCCCGCGAGGCGAAGGTCGATGCGGTCGCCGTCCGGATCCGCGCGCTCGACGGCGTCGAGCAGGAATTCGACGCCCTTCAGTCGGCAGAGGTTGCCGAAATGAAGCACGCGGAGCCTCCCGTTCCGCGCGCGCCGCGGGAGGGCCGTCGACGTCGCGGACATCAGCGGGACGACCTCGACCGCGACGTCGTCGGGAAGATGCGGCGCGAGCGCGCGGCGGTGGGAGGCGGAAGGCGCCGTGACGACCGCCGCGGCGCGGAGCTCCGCCGCCATGGCCTCGCGGCGCGTCTCCACGCGAAAGCGCACCTCGCCGTCGTCCACGCCGAATCGAGGGCCGATGCACGGCGCGCACACGTCGCCGTGCTGAGGGCGATCGCAAGGCGCGTCGAGCACGGGCTGGCGGAAGCACAGCGCGCAGGTGGCGTAGAAATCGTAGAGCGTGACGACCGTCGGAACGCCTCGGCGCGCGGCGCGCCGCACGAGGTCGTCGCCGAGGTCCGCCCAGTGATGCAGGTGCACGACCTCAGGACGGAACGCGTCGAGCACCCGCTCGTAGAGCGGGACGAGGTCGGCCCGGAAGGCGTCGACGCGGTCGCGCAGGCCGGGGCCGCGCACCAGACGCGCGATCGGCACGCCGTCGAGCTCCGACGCTTCGACGACGGCGCGCCGGGCGACGCGCTGCGAGCCGCAAAGCACCCGCGCGTCCGCGCCCGCCGCGCGCTGGCGGCGGACCAGCATCTCGGCCGACCGTTCGACGCCCCCGCGGAACTCCGGCGGGTAGTCGTGAACGACATGCAGCACGCGGCGCGGGCTCATCCGGGAAGGCCGACGTCGGGACGACGGCCGACGTCGGCGGGACGGCGCGTGGCGCCGCGGTCCGGGGCGGGGGAGCTGAGGGAAAGCGTGGCGGTCATCGGGGGGGCCGACGAAAGCGCCGAGCCTACCCGCGATCGGCGACGGAACCCGCATCCGTCT
This sequence comes from Planctomycetota bacterium, assembly GCA_035626575.1. GTDB lineage: Bacteria > Planctomycetota > CAIWVZ01 > DASPNK01. The sequence continues at coordinate 13,746 of DASPNK010000593.1, forward strand.
CGCCCGCGTCGCCCGGTCGCTTTCGCCGTTGAAAGCGCGGCGGATCGCGACCCGGGTGCGTTGCGCTCGACTTCGCGCCCGCCTCTACAATCCGCGCGCGAATGCGCGTCACCCTCGTCTTCCCCCCTTCGATGTGCCTGCCCAACGCGCTTTATTTCGCGTTGCCGACGCTGGCGGGCGTGCTCAAGGAGGCGGGCCATCGCACGCGTCTCGTCGACCTGAACCTCCTCGCCGCGGACCGCCTGCTCACCGTCGAGCGCTGCGAGCGGTTGCTCGCCGCGGCGCAGGCCCGGGTCGCGGCGACCCCCGACGGCGCCGCCGCCCGGCGCCTCCGCCGCGTCGTCGCCTCCGGCGCCCCGGCGGTGCAGGCGGGGCCGCAGGCTAAGGCGGACCTCCGCAATCCGCGCCGTGCGTTCGATCCCGAGGTCTTCGGCCGCTCTTTCTGGACGATCGTCGACGCGCTGGGGTTCAT
>DASPNK010000594.1:0-4749 GCA_035626575.1 Planctomycetota bacterium
CGCTCCGACAGTCGCGCCATCGCCGCGAGAAGCTGCTCGGCCGCGTCGAGGCGCGAGCCCGGCTCGACCAGACCGCGCTTCTTCAGATCGTCGACGACGTCGACGACAAGCGCGCGCGCCCCGTCGGCGACGTCTTTCGCCGCGAGCAGCAGCCACAACGGCGACCAGTGCAGCGTGAGGATCGCCGCGTTGTCGAGGGCGCCGCCGATGCCGAGGCGCATCGCGGTCTTCGCGTCGAGGGCGCCGGCGCCCGGGAAGCGCCCCGCTTCGCCGAGGTCGTCGCACAGGAGCTTCAGCTGACGCTCGACGACGAAACGGTAGAAGCGCGTCTCCCGCAGCGGTCGGGGGACGAGCCGCGCGGCGGCGAGGCCCGCGGCGCCGAGCCAGCCCGCCAGCGACCGGACGACGCGCTCCGGCAGCGACACGACGTAAAGCAGCAGATGCAGCGGCGAGCGCGGGCGGCGTCGGCGTTCGGCGCGCCGCCGCGCGCCGCGGCCGACGACGTCGTCGCGGCGGCGGTCGCGCCGGCCGGCGGACGGACGGTCGTCGATCACGTCGGGCGGCGCCCCTCGGAGAGCCCGCGGACGAGGGCCTCGTAGGCGCGGTAGTGATGCGTCAGCGCGTGCACCGGACCGACGGTGAGGCGTCGCCACGCCACGAGGATGGGGTCGACGATCAACCCGACGCCGCCGACGTCGTGCAGACGGAGCCCCTCGTCTTCGTCGATGCGCCAGTGCCCGCCGAGCTGCGCGACCAACGTGCGCCCGAACGCCGCGCCGAGCGCGTTCGCCTCGCGCTCGCGCTCCGTCTCCTCCGTCGTCGCCTCCTGCGCGAGGTCGTCGGCGGCGAGCTCGAGGTCGGCGACGCTGTCGCGCGAGCGATCAAGGACGTAGCCGAGCCCGGTGAACGCGGCGGCGGTCTCGGCCTCGAGCCCGAGCAGGCGGTCGGCGGTCTCCTGGTCGACGCGCTCGAATTCGCCGGCCGTCGCCCGCGGGCCCGCTTCGAACGCGAACTCGCCCACGGAGTAGGGTTCGCCCGCGGCGGGCGCATCCTCCTCGAGGCGTCGACGCACCGCGTCCCACGCCCGGTCGAAGGCGAGGCGCAACGCGACCCCGTCGCGCGTCTCGAAGAAGCCCGTCTCGTCGTCCACCGTCAGCTCGACGCCCATCTTCGCCAGCTCGTCGAGGAATTCGCAGATCTCCTGGTGGACCTCGACGCCGGCGAACTGCGTATTGAGAAGCGACCCGGCGTCGACCGTCTTCCGCCCGTCGTCGCCTTCGTGGATGTACAGGTCGACCGTTTCCGGCGGATCGCCCGCGAAGACGAGGCCGAGCGGATCGCAGGCGAAGTGAGGTCGGAGCGAAAGGCCGCGTGCGCGGAACGGGCGCACGGTCCGGGACCCGAGGCGGCTCCGCACCTCCGCGGCCTCGAAGCGGTGTTCGATTTCGGTCGCCTCCCATTCCAGCTCGGCGGCGCGCTCCCGCGCGAAGGCGAGGACGGCGGGGATCCGATCGGCGGCGGCGAGGCGCCCGTGGACGAAGAGCGAAACGGCCATGGGGCGATGGTACGCGGCGCGTCGGCGGTCTTCGGGGCCGCCGCGCCCGCGGTTTTTCGCCGTTTTCCGGGGGGGCCGGGCCTCTACCGACGGAAAGAAAATGGATGAGCGTGACGCGCTGAGACGCGCCGAGCCGCCGCGGGTCCCACAGCCCGCGGCGGCTCGGACCTTTTTTCGGCCGCGGCCGACGCGTTCCCGCGCGGCGCTCCCCCTTCGGCGCCGAACTCCGTCCGGTTGAACCTCGTTCGTACCAGACGGTACTTTCCCTCCCCCTCGGACGACCCGCTCGGGTCGCGAGGGCCTCCCGGCCCTCATCGGAGATCGCGAGATGTCAGCGAAGCGTGTGATTCTGGCGGCGGCGACGGCGGCGGCGCTCGTCGCGCCGTCCTTCGCCCAGGACACGATCCGGGTGCGCAAGGCCGGAAAGGTCGAAGAGCACGGCGGGGTCACGGTCTCGCAGGACGACATCAAGGCGGTGAAGGCGCGAAGCGGCCCCGCGACGCTGACGTTCAACCCGTCCGACGTGGTGGAGATCGTCTACGGCAAGGCGCCTGAGGCGTATCGCGCGGGACGCCGCCTCTTCAACAACGACGACTTCGACGCGGCGCGCGAGAAGTTCGACGAAGCGATCGTCGACGAAGAGGATCGCAAGAACTACCCGTGGCTGTTGAGCTACTCCCTCTGGTTCCGCGCCAAGTGCGACGAGCAGCTCGGCCGCATCGACGAAGCGACGGCGGCGTACGCCGAGCTCACCTCCAAGGCGCCGACGTCGCGCTTCGTGCCCGAGGCGTACGCCGCGCTCGGCTCGATGCAACTCGACGCCGGAAACCACGACGCCGCGAAGGCCGCCTTCGAGAAGCTGGCGGAGGTCGCGAAGAAGGAGGGCCTCGGAGGTCGCTACCTCGCGCAGGCGGAGCTCGGCGGCTACCTCGTCGCGGCCGCGAAGCGCGACGCCGCGGCGGGCTCGTCCCTCGAGCAGTTCCAGGCGAAGGTCGGCGGCGAGCATCCGGAGCTGGCGTCGGAAGCGCGCCTCGCGCTCGGACGCATCGCGCTCGACAAGAAGGACTTCGCCAAGGCCGAAGGCATCTTCCAGAGCATCATCAAGGCGCCCGACGTCTCCGAGAAGGCGTGGGCGGGCGGGGCGCTCGGCATCGCCGACGCGCAGTTCGAGCAGGGCAAGTATCAGGACGCGGTGTTCTCCTACTCGCGCGTCTACGCCCTCGTCCGCCGCGACGCACAAGGCGACGTCGGGTTGAAGTCGGCGCTCGGCTGGGCGTACTTCCGCGGAGGCAAGGCGGCCGACCTGCTGGCCGGCACGCTTCCGGACAGCGACCCGTCGAAGTCGACGTGGCGCCGCCGCGCGCGCTTCCTCTACCGCCGCAGCCTGCAGGAGGCCGACGGCAGCCGCGGCGCGGTCGAGTCGAGGAAAGAACTCGGCCTGGCCAACTGAGCGCTTTGGTCTCCGAAGCGTCCGTGACGAGCGTCGCGACGTCCGCCCCGCCGAAGGGGCGGGGCGCGGCGCTCGACGCGTTTCTGCGGGGCCCGGCGCTCGGGCTGGTGCGGAACTGCGTCCGCTGGGTCATCACTTCGTACTTCCGGGTCTTCTACGGATTCACCGTCGAGAACGCGCCGGATCGGCGGTCCCTGGGACCGGTGGTGTTCGCGCCGAACCATGTGAGCTTCGCCGATCCGCTGCTCATGCAGGGGGCGTGGCCGGACCACCTGACGTTCCTGATGACGGAGAAGATCTACCGCTTCCCGCCGCTGCACTGGTTCTTCAAGCTGTGGGGCGCGATTCCCGTCCCCGACGGCGGCGCGGTGAAGGCGACGTCGATCAAAGACGCCCTGCGGGCGATCCGCGCCGGCAGGAAGGTCGTGATCTTTCCGGAGGGGAAGATCTCCGTCGACGGCTACCTCGACGTCGGCGCCCCCGGCGTCGCGGCGTTGATGGCGCGTGCGCGGGTCCCGGTGATCCCGGTGGCGATCCTCGGCAGCTACGCCGTGCTGCCGTATCGGGCGAATTTTCCGCGCATCGCCCGCATCACGGTGCGCTTCGGCCCCGCCATCCCGCCGCCGGAAGGGGAGCTGGACCGCGAAGGACTGCGCCGCTTCGCCGCGCACGTCATGGACGCCATCGCCGCCCTGGGTGCGCCGCGTCGGCCCGCGCCGGCGACCGCCGAGGGCGCGGCGCCGCCCGCGTCCGTCTGACGCCTCGCGTCGCGACGGCGGGAGCTCCGGCGCCGTCCGAAGTTTCCGACCGCGGCGCGCCGGTTCGGGACGCCGGGTCGCGGCCGGATCCTTGACGGAATCCGAGGTCGTCGGCGTACAGTCGCCGCGCGGTCATGGGCGCGCGGTCCGCTGCGCGACGGACGACCGAGGAGAGAGCGATGCGTTCCGGATTCCTCGCGGCCGCGGGTCTCGCCGCCGCCGTCGTCGCCCAGGCGCCCGGCTACGGAGTCGTCGACGAGATGATCGGCGGCGACGCCCCTTACTCGTTGGTCGCCGACCTCGACGGCGATCTGGACTTCGATCTTCTCGGCGGCGACGTTTCGCTGAGCGCGCTCGACGACGGGACCGGACGCTTCGTACCGGGCTGGCCTGCGGCGCCGTCGTTCCCGGCGCCGAATCCGCGCCTCGCTGATCTCGACGGCGACGGGATCAAGGACCTGCTGTACGGCGCCGGATCGTCGGTCTTCTGGCGTCGAGGCGTTCCGGGCGGCTTTCACGCCGCGGCGACCCCGCTTCCCGTCCCGACCTTCCTGTTCAGCGCGTTGAGGGCCGGCGTCGGCGACATCGACGCCGACGGCGACCTCGACGTGCTGATCGTCAGTCCGCCGACGCTGGTCAATCAGGTCCGGCTTTTCGTCAACGACGGCGTCGGCGTCTTCGCCGACGCGACCGCGGCGACCGCAGTCGCGGCGACCGCCTTCAACGGCGGGAAGCTCGTCGACCTCGACGGCGACGGGCTTTCCGACGTCCTCGCCTGGAACCGCGCGCCGTCGGCGCCCGTGCACGTCCAGCGCAACCTCGGCGGGACGTTTGCGCCGCTCCAGGCGTTGCCCGTTTCCGGGCTGACCTCGGCGGGGGCGATCGACGGCGACTTCGACGCCGACGGGCTCGTCGACGTGATCGTGTCCGGCGCGCCCGAGGATCCCATCCAGTTCTTCCGCCAGACGGCGCCGTTCGTTTTCGGC
>DASPNK010000595.1:0-8922 GCA_035626575.1 Planctomycetota bacterium
GATGCAGGAGGCTCAGGAAGCGCACATCGCGCGCACCGGCGACGCGCACTATCAGATGTTCCACCTCGGGGTCGCGCACGTCGGGCTGCCCCAGCTCGTGCGGGACGGCGCCATCGTCCTCTTCGCCCTCCTCTCGCTGAAGCTCACGCCGAAGGCGACCCGCGCGGCGAACGAGTTCTCGTGGGGGCCGATCCTCGAGGTGGCGAAACTCTTCGCGGGCATTTTCGCCTGCATGCTGCCCGCGATCGCCATCCTCAAGGCGGGCGAACACGGCGCGCTGGCCGGGCTCGTGAAATCCGTCACGCACCCGCATCACTACTTCTGGGCCACGGGCGGCCTCTCGTCGTTCCTCGACAACGCGCCGACCTACTTGGTCTTCTTCGAGACCGCGCAGGCGACGCCGATGGACGCCTTCGCGGCCCGGGGCGCATGGGGCGCCGTCGATCCGGTCAGCGACAAGATCAACATGCCGTCGGCGATCCTCGCCGCGATCTCCGCGGGCGCCGTGTTCATGGGCGCGAACAGCTACATCGGCAACGGCCCGAACTTCATGGTGAAGGCCATCGCCGATTCGGACGGCGTTCCGATGCCGAGCTTCTTCGGCTACGTGTTCAAGTGGGCGGTTCCGTTCCTGATCCCGTGCTTCATCCTTCTGACCTTCCTCTTTTTCATGCCCGCCTGACGGCCGCCGGCGGCGCGCCCCGGCGCGCCGCCGCGCCGCGGACGTGATGCGCGTCCGCTTCCTCGGCACGGGCACGTCCTACGGCGTGCCCCGTCTCCGCTGCCGCTGCGCGACGTGCACGTCGAGCGATCCGCGCGACCGCCGCCGCCGCGCCAGCGCGCTGGTCGAGGTCGGCGACCGGAGACTGCTGATCGACGTCGGCCCCGACTTCCGCGCGCAGGCGCTCGACGCCGACCTCTGGAAGCTGGACGCGGTCTTCGTCACCCACTTCCACGCCGACCACGTCTTCGGGCTCGACGACCTGCGCGGGCTTACCGATGACGTCGTCGAGCCGCTGCCGGTGGTCGGGGGCCCGGAGACCTGCGACGAACTGGCGCGGGTGTTCCCGTACATTTTCACGACGCGGCCGTATCCCGGGCTCGCCAACCTCGCCCTCCGCCGCATCGAGGACGGCGTTTTCGCCGAGGTCGGCGGCTTCGGGCTCCTCCCGTTCGCCGTTCCGCACGGGCGCGGGCGCACCTTCGGCCTTCGGGTCGGGAGCTTCGGCTACCTCGTCGACTGTCACGTCGTCCCGGACTCGGCGATCGCGGCCCTGCGCGGCGTCGACGTGCTGGCGCTCGATCTGCTTCAGGACGCGCCGCACCCCACCCATCTCGGACGCGCAGCGGCGCTCGAGGCGGCGCGGAAGATCGGCGCGCGCGAGACGTGGTTCCTCCACATGTGCCACGAGCTGAAGCACGCCGAGACCGACGCGACGCTTCCTCCCGGGATGCGCCTCGCCTACGACGGATTGACCGTCGACGTCGGGGCGCCGCGAGCCGACGTCAGCCCGCCGCGCGCTTGAGGCGGGCCACGTCGTCGTCGTCGAGCACGCCCGCCTCCTTGAGGGGCAGGAGCCGGACGAGCAGATCGGTCGGATCGCCGTGCATCGGCCGCGCGGCGAGGCGGCTCAGCACCGCGGCCTTCTGCGCGGCGAACTCGCCGTCGGTGAGCATCCGCGCCGCGCGCAGCCGCTGCAGCTGCGCGAGCTTCGCGACGAGGTCTTCGGCGCCGGTCGCCGGGGCGGCGGATCGGGTCGGCGCGGCGGAACGGAGGGCGGGGCCCTCGGCGAGCGTCCGGTTGATTCGCTCGGCCTCTTTCCACGCGTCGTAGATCGCCCAGAGGTGGAGGATCAGCCCCGGAATGATCAGGAAGTACCCGAGGACCGTGGCGCCGAAGATCACGACGCCTTTGCCGATGCGCCCGTTGTAGACCGCGCCGGCCCCGGAAAGGAAGAAGCTGAGGACGGCGGCGATGGCCGGATCGCGGGGCGTGGACGTCATGGGCCTGAGGCTCCGAGCGACGCGGACGGCGTCGCGAGGCGCGTAGTTCGCAGCGACTGTCGAACCTTTTCAGATCGGCAGCCGAAGCGACGGGCCGGCGCGCTTCAGGGCGCAAGGACGCGCCACGGCGTGCGGGCGACGGCGACGCCCGCGCGGCGCACCTCGACCGACCAGGCGAGCCACGTCGGGCCTTCAAGCGCGTCGGCCGCGGCGGGGGCGCCGGCCGCGAGCGCCGTCCCGGCTTCGGCGTCGACCGCGGCCACGCGCTCGACGAGAACCCGCCCCCGCGGAGTGACGAGGGTGAACTCCAGGACGTCGGCGTCGCGCAGGTCGGCCGGCGGCGCGAAGGCCGCCGCGAGGCCGGGCGCGCCGTTCGACGCCGCGACGTCCAGCGTCGCGCCGACGTCGTCGCGCACCGGGACGCCGCCCGCTCCCGGCGCGCGCGCGAGCGTGAACCGGAGAGCGTCCGGCGCCCGCGGAAGCCCGCCGTCGGATTCCCGCGGCAACGCCGCGAACCACGCGTTCCCGGCGCCGGGCGCGAGCGTCCACCGCCCCGTCGCGGGGTCGCGCCGCACCGCCGGCCCCATGTCCAGCGAGGCGAGGCCCGGCGTCCGGAACGGCGGCCGGACGGCGAACGGCAGGCCGCCGCTCAGGACGTAGGCGCCGTCGGTCGACGTGAGCGAAGGTTCGAGGTCGGCGAACGGCGGCGTCCGCTGCTCCGCGCCGCTCAGCGTCACGCGAGCCCCGTCGGGCGCCGCGGCGAGGCTCTCGAGGACGCCGCGCGCGGTCGCCGTCGCCGCGACGTACGGCCCGAGGTGGAACCACAACGCGAGCAGCGACCACGCGACGGCGAGCGTCGCCGCGGTCGTCGCCGTCCGTCGCGCGCCGCGCCGACGCGACGACGCCGCGCGGTCGAACCACAGTCCGAGCAGGGCCGCGAGGGCCGTCGCCGGCAGCGCCAGCGTGCGCCCCTGCTGCAGCGTGTCGGCCACCTCGTAGAGAGGCGCGGTGAGCGCGGGCGCGGCGACGAGGAAGGGCAGAGCCGCGAGCACGAGCCGCGCGTCGCCGCGGCGGCGGGCCCCGAGGGCGATGAGCGCGACCACGCCCCAAAGCGCGGGAGCCGCCCAGCGCGCCGCGAGCGGAACGCCGTTACGCAGGCTCCAGGCGTCGTTCCACGGCGCCGCGAGCCGGCCGAGCGACGCGGCGAGATGCTCCGGCGCCCGCCCGTCGGCCAACCACTCGCCGTAGCTGCGGTCGAGGTACTTCGACCCGATATGGCCGTAGACGGCGACGCGCGCGGCGAAGTAGGCGGCGAGAACGAGCCACGGGCCCGTCCAGCGGAAGAAACGCCGCGCGCGCCTTTCGAACGGCGGCGGTTCCGCGTCGCCGGCGCCGACCGCGTCGCCGTCGCGAGGCCCCGGCGTCCAGAGGCGCGCCCACGTCAGCGCGGGCGGCAGGACGACGGCCGTATCCTTGCTCAGGAACGCGAGCGCCAGCCACGGGAGCGGAGCGACGATCGACCGCGGCGCCCTGAGCTGCGCCCACCACGCGGTCAGGCCGAACAGCGCGACCAGCAGATCCTCCCGCGCGACGAGCCATCCCAGCGTCTCGACGGCGGCGAAGGCGCCGAGCGACGCGGCGAAGGCGAGGACCGGTCCGCCGAGGCCGGGAGGGTCGTCGGGCGCCCGTCCGCGCCGCGCAAGCTGCGCCGCGACGCCGCCGGCCGCGACCGCCGCGAGGAACCACAGCGCCGCGTTGGTGACGTGATGCCGGCCGCCGTCGGCGCCGTAGCGTCGGTAATCGTCGGCGACGGTGAGCAGGGTCAGCGGGCGGAAGACGTCGAACCGCTCCGAGAAGCGCTCGACGAACGACGCCCGGATCCGGTCGAGGAGCCGCGGGTGCTTCTCGGCCTGGGCGACCGTCAGCGCGCCGACCTCGTAATCGTCGGCGAGGAACCCCACGTCGAGAACGGGCCGCGCCGCCGTCGCCCACAGCGCGCAGGCGACGGCCGCCGCGGCGAGAGGGACCGTAAGCCGTGGGGAGGAGGCGGCCATGCGTCGAGGCGGGCGGACGTTACCATGCCGCCCTTCGTCGCCGCCCGACCATGTCGTTGCAGGAGAAGCAGAAGCTCTTCGAGAGCGTGACCGCGCCCGAGATCCTCCGGCGCGATCCGTCGGTCGTGCTCAAGCCGTGCGCGGGATGCGGCGGCCGCTCGGCGAAACGCATCTACCTGCAGGCGCACTTCCCGGTGGTGAAGTGCCGCGGATGCGGCCTCGTCTACGCCGACGAGCACTTCACCGCCGACGACCTCGCCCGCTTCTACTCTGGGGACTACTACCGCCGCGCGTACGTCTGCCACCCGAAGGAGATCGACCGGAAGATCGCCGCCGATTACGCCGAGGCCTTCGCGCTGACCGCGGCGAGCCGCGGCGGCGGGCGTCTGCTCGACTTCGGGTCGGCCCGCGGGACGTTTCTCGCCGAGCTTCGGCGCCGCGGCTACGGCGGGCGCTTCGAGATGCTCGGCGTGGACATCAACCCCGACGAGGTGCGCATGGGCCTCGACGCGGGGCTCCCGGTGCGCCACGTCGACGTGCTCGCGGAGCCGCTCGAGGCCGAGAGCTTCGACGTCGTCACGGCGTTCTCCGTGCTCGAGCACATGCAGGATCCCGGCGGAACGCTCGCCGCGCTCCGGCGCCTCCTGAAGCCCGGCGGAGAGCTGCTCCTCACGCTGCCCGCGGGGGATTGCCTGATCCTCGGCAGCGCCGTCCTCGCGTCGAAGGTGTTCGGCCGCGCCGCGCGGGCGTACACCGACAACGTCTTCCACGAAGAGCATCTCTACTACTACACGCCGAAAACGCTTTCGGCGGCCTTCCGCAAGGCGGGCCTCGAGCCCGTGCTCTTCAAGGGCGCGCCCTCGTACCTCGAGACGCACCCGCCCGGCCCCGCCGTCGCCGTCGCCGCGTGGGCGCTCCGGTTCGCGTCCTGGGCCTGCCGCCGCCAGACGATGCTCACGGCGATCGCCCGGCGATGACGCCGCGGGCCGGGGCCCGGCCGCGGTCGCGCAGAGACGCGCGCGCTACGGCCGGCGAGGCGGCTTGAAGAACTTCGGGTAGTGGACGTCGAGCGGATTGTCGAAGAACCCTTCCACGCCGGGACGCAGAAGGTTGGTCGAGACGTAGCGGTAGACCGGAATCACCGGCAGCTCGTCTTCGAGGATCGCCGACGCTTCGGCGACCAGCGCCTTGCGACGCGCGGGGTCGGTCTCGGTGCGCAGCGCGCGCAGCACGATCTCGTCGTAGCGCGCGTGCGCGAACGTCGTCTGGTTGTTGGGGTCGCCCGACGTGAAGACGTCGAGGAACGTCAGCGGATCGTCGTAGTCCGCGATCCACGACCCGCGGGCGAGGGCGTAGTCGCGTTTGCGCACCGCCTCGAGAAAGGCCTGCTGCTCCATGCGTCCCGGAGTCACGACGACTCCGAGCGCCTCCTTCCACTGCGCCTGCACGAGCTCGCAGATGAGGATGTGCTCCGGGCTCGCGTTGTGCAGCAATTCGAAGGGCGGCATGGCGTCGAGGCCCGCCTCCTTCAGCCCTTCGGCGAGGAGCCGCCGCGCCAGCGGCACGTCCCGCCTCGGCGGACGCTCAGCGCCGTCGCGCGGCGGAAGGTACGTCGCGGCGGGGGCCTCGCCGCCCGCGAGGACGGCGCGCACCAGGCCTTCGCGGTCGAGCGCGAGGTCGAGAGCGCGGCGCACCTTCTTCACGTCGAACGGCTTCAGGCCGAGGTTCACGCGAAAGAAATAAGTGCCGTAGAACGGCGCGATCCGGAGGTGCTCCGGGCGCCGGCGCCGCACCGCTTCGACGGTCGTCGGCGTGAGCTGCGTCACCCAGTCGGCGCGGTCGGTGAAGTACAGGTTCGCCGACGTGGTGAGGTTGTCGTAGGACAACGCCTCGAACGACTCGAGCGCCACGTTCGCCGCGTCCCAGTAATGCGGGTTCTTTTCCATGCGGATCCGGTCGCGCACGGCGCGCGCCACGAGCCGGAACGGGCCGTTGCTCACGCACGTTCCCGGCTGCGGCCACCGACGCCCGTGGCGCTCGACGACGTCGCGCCGGACCGGCGCGAGCGCCGGGGATGCGAGCAACGACAGCGGCGACGGGAAGGCATGCTCGAACTCGAGCTCCAGCGTGCGCGCGTCGAGCGCGCGGACCGCGACGGAATCGCCGTCGAACGGGCCGCGCGATGCGGCGTCGAAGGCGGCCCGCGCGCCCTTCAATCCGAGGAGAAACGCGCCCCCGCGGGTGCCGGTGGCCGGGTCGAGGAGCCGCCGGAACGCGTAGACGAAGTCGTCCGCGACGACCGGCGCGCCGTCCGACCAGCGGCCGTCGGCCCGCAGCGTGAAACGCCAGGTCCGTCCGTCGTCCGTCGACGTCCAGGACTCCGCCGCGCCCGGCGCCGGCGTCGGGCCGGGTCCGACGAGGATCACCAGCCCCTCGAACAGGGCGCGCGCGAGGCGGCCGTCGGCGGTGGTGACGGCGAAGGCGGGGTCGAGCGACCGGGGCTCCCCGCCGTTGGCGAGCACGAAGTCCGCGCGCGGCAGATCCTCGACGGGGGAGACGCACCAGCTTCCCGCCGCGACGAGCACGACGAGCGCGACGGCGAGCTTCTTCATGCGGGCAGGCCGAGTGTAGCGCGCCGCGGCGCCGCCGCGCGTTGACGTTCCGACGCGCCGGCTTACGATCGGCGCGGCTCGCGTCGCGCGTCCCATGAAGAAGGTCCTCCTCGTCCTCGTGGTCGCCGCCGCCGTCGCGGCGGTCGCATGGCGATGCTCTCCGCGCGGGGACGGCGGCGCGCCGACCCGCGGTGGTCCGACCGCCGCCGGCGGCGCCCCGTTCGAGGGTTTCGACCCCGACGCCGAGAACCCCGACCGCGTCCGCTACGACCTCGGCAAGATGCCGTTCGACCCGGATCTGGTCGGCGGCGTCTTCACGCGGCAGGTGCTCGCGATCCCGTCGTCCCTCAACGGCGTCACGCGCACGTCGGAGGACGCGGCGCGCTACCGCAAGTACTACCTCGGCGCGCCGCTCCTCATGGAGGCGCCCGACCGGCGCGACGGCGCGACGCTGGCGCTGCCGTGGGGCGCGGTCTCCCTCCCGGAGGAGTCCGAAGACGGGACGGTCCACGTCTGGACGCTGCGCGACGACGTGACCTGGGAAGACGGGCGTCCCGTCGTCGCCGAGGACTACGTCTTCACGTTGCGCATGATGCGCGCCGAAGGCGTCAAGGCGCCGCAACGCGAAAGCTTCGCCGACCTCGTGAAGCTGGAGGCGGTCGACGTGCGCCGCCTCCGCGCGACGTGGTCGCGGCGCGTCCAACGCGCCGTCCTGCAGCTCGGGCTGGATTTCCACGTCGTGCCGGCGCACGCCGTGCCGCACGACGCCGCGGGCTTCGCGGCGGCGACCACGCACCTTTCCTGCGGCCCGTACCGCGTCGCGGCGTTCGGCCCCGACGGCCTGGAGCTCGTCCTCCGCGACGAATACCGCCGCCGGCCGTTCCCGCCTCGACCGCATTACGTCGAGCGCTTCCGCTTCCGGCCGCTGCGCGACCCGGCGACGGTGTACGCGCATCTCGTCGTCGGCGAGATCGATCTCGCGCAGCTCGACTGGGACCGCTTCAAAGCCGCCGGGACCGACGACGCGTTCCAGGCCGCCGCGTGGCGCGCTCCGGTCGCGACGCCGTCGTTTTCGCTCGTGTTCTGGAACGTGACCGCGCCCGGCGACCCGAACCGCGCGCCGCATCCGCTGCTGTCCGACGTCCGCGTGCGACGCGCTCTCGACCATCTCTTCGACCGCATGGGCGTCGCCCGGGCGTACTTCCACGGCGCGGCGCGCCCGATCTCGGGGCCTTACCCGCCCGGATCGCCGGACTCCGATCCGGAGATCCTTCCGCGCAGCTACGACCCGTCGCGCGCGGCGCAGCTGCTCGCCGAAGCGGGCTTCGCGCCGGGCCCCGACGGCGTCCTCGTGCGGGACGGCGTGCGGTGCGCGCTGACGCTGGCGTATCCCGACCAGCCGATGCCGCCCTACAACGCTTCGCCGCAGGCCTTCGCCGACGCGGCCCGACGCATCGGCGTCGCCGTCACGCTCGAACCGCTCGCGTTCGACCGTCTGACCGCGGCGGCGTCGACGCGCGCCCGCGACGCGGTGATGATCCTCTGGCAGGTCGATTTCATCGAGCCGGACGTCGCCGACGTGTGGCGCTCGCGGGGCGCGTTCACCGACGCGCCCAACTGGTCGGCGTACGTCGACGACGCGCTCGACCGGCTCTTCGACGCGCTCGACGCCGAGAACGACCCGGCGCGGCGCAGCGCGATCCGCCGGAAGATCCATCGCAGGCTTCACGAGGAGGCGCCCTGCTCGTTCCTGTTCTCCGCCGCCGCGCCCGTCGGCTTCTCGCGGCGCTTCGCCAACCTCGAGGTCCACGATCTGGGCGTCCGGCTCTGGGACGCCGTGGAACGTTCCCGGTTCGCGCGGCTGAAGTGACGTGCGGACCGCGCTGCGCCTGATCCTGCGGACGGCGGCGGCGCTCTTCGGCGTCGCGGTCGCCGGATTCGCGCTGGTCGCCGCGATGGGCGACCCCTCCGAGGCGATCGACCCCTCCGACCCGCGGCTCGCCGCGGTTTTCGAGCCCGACGTCGCGCTGCGCGCGCGGTACCCGGTCGACCGGCCCTGGTTTTTCAACGCGGATCCCGACGACGGCCCGCGCTGGACCGCGAAGCGGTTCGCCGAGGTCGACGCGGCCGCCGAAGCCGCGGGCGCCGTCTGGGAGGACGCGGCGCGGCGCGCGGGGCTCGCCGACCCGCGCTCGGCGGCGCGCGACGCCGTCGCCGCGTCGACGCGCGCCCTCATGGCCCGCGGGCGCGCG
>DASPNK010000596.1:0-5622 GCA_035626575.1 Planctomycetota bacterium
ATCCCCCGAAGGACGGCGGCGCCGCGCCGAAGCGCCCGACGCCTCAGCCCGCGAAGCCCGAGCCGACGCCCGTCGTCGCCCACGATCCCCCGCCGCAGACGCCGACGCGCCCGACTTCCGACGACGCCGCGGCCGCGCTGATGCGGAAGGCCGACGAAGAGATCGGCGCCGCGCGCGCTTCCGGCGACGCGGACGCGCTCAGGCGCGCGCTGGCGCCGAAGGTGTGGGATCGTCGTTTCTCCGCGGTCGCGCGCGAAGCGTGGCTCGAAGAGTCGCGCCTGCTCGCCAAACGCGTCGTCTTCTCGGCCACGCCGATGAAACACGCGATCTTCGAGACCGTGCGCGACGGCGACCATTACGTCGGCATCTGCGCGCGCCTGAAGAAGGAGAAGGGGCTGTCGGTCGTGCCGGGCTTCCTGAGCCGGGTCAACGACGTCGCGCCGGAGAAGCTGCGGCCGAACATGAAACTCAAGGTGCCGACCGAGCCGCTGTCGATCGTCGTCGATAAAGACGATTTCCGGCTCTGGCTGCTGCTCGGCGACGGCCACCTGCTCGACTACAAGGTCGGTCTCGGCCGCGACGAGAAGACGCCGGAAGGCGCGTTCGTCATCTCGGAGAAGACCAAGAACCCGATGTGGACCGATCCGCGGACCAACAGGGACATCCGCTACGGCGAGCCCGGGCATCTCATCGGATCGCGCTGGCTTCGCTTCGGGACGCTCGACGGCGCGCGCACGACCTTCGGCATTCACGGGACCGTGGATCCGCAGTCGATCGGCAAGGCGCAGTCCGACGGCTGCGTCCGCATGCGCACGCCGGACGTCGAAGAGCTGTACGACCTCGTGCCGGCGGGCGCGAAGGTCGTCGTCCGGCGCTGACCGAGGCGCCGCGCGCCGGGGCCGCGTCGCCGACCGCGGATCGACCGGTTTTCGACGCGCTCGAGGCGCGTCGAAAAACTCCCGGCCCGAACCGTGAAGGCCCTTCGGGCCCCTGCTAAGACCGCCCGTTCTTTCGGGGCGGCGCCGCTGCTCGTCGGCCTGCCCGCAAACGGCTTCTCTCACCGGTCCGAACGGTCGCCGTCCGGTCGGGGAGGGGGGCGCGTCCGTGCCCGACCGCCACGCAGAGCCTCCGCATGCTGTTCCAGTACGCGAACGTCCTGTTCGGCCTCCTGTTCGGCGCGCTCTTCGTCGTCCTGAACATCGAGGTCGTCAACCGGATCCTGGCCCCCAAGGTCAAGGATCCGCACAAAACCACGGTCTACGAATGCGGCGAGCCGGCCGTCGGCAGCGCGTGGGTGCGCTTCGACATGCGCTTCTACACCATGGCCCTCGTCTTCCTCGTCTTCGAGGTGGAGACCGCGGTCATGTTCCCGTGGGCGGCGGTCTTCCGCCGGTTGAGGCAGCTCGGCGGGGACGAGCACGGGATGTTCGCCTTCCTCGAAATGGCGGTGTTCATCCTCATCCTCGGCGTCGGGCTGGTCTACGTGTGGGCCAAGGGCGACCTCGACTGGGTGAAGTCGGCGGTGCTCGAGCGCAGGAACGCGGCCGAAGCTCCGCGCGCGGAAACGCGCTGAGCCGGAGGGGGACCGTGGGTCAATCCATCCAGGAACTGAACCTGAACCAGGACGCCCCGACGCGGGACAACGTCCTGATCACGTCGGTCGACAAGCTCATCAACTGGACGCGCGCGTCGTCGGTGTGGCCGATGACGTTCGGCCTCGCGTGCTGCGCCATCGAGATGATGGCGGCGGGCGCGGCGCACTACGACATCGACCGCTTCGGGTCGGGCCCGTTCCGCGCGACGCCGCGTCAGGCGGACCTGATGATCGTGGCGGGCACGGTGAGCCTGAAGATGGCGCCGCGCGTCAAGCGCCTCTTCGACCAGATGCCGGAGCCGAAGTACGTGATCGCCATGGGCGCGTGCACGGTGTCCGGCGGGCCCTACATCAAGCACGGCTACCACGTGCTGAAGGGCGTCGATCGCCTGATTCCGGTCGACGTCTACGTGCCCGGATGCCCGCCGCGCCCGGAGGCGCTGCTCGAGGGCCTCTTCCGCATCCAGGAAAAGATGGGCCGCGAGCGCATCCTCGACCGCACGCGCGAAGGCGTCCGTCCGAAGATCCTCGTCGAGTGAGCCCGCCGATGACTCCCGAACAGATCGCCGAATCGGTGAAGGCGCGGGCGGGCGCGGCCGTGCTCGCCGTCGACCTCGCCCCCAGGAACCCGTCGATCAAGCTCGCCGCGTCCGCCTGGCGCGACGTGGCGAAGCACCTGCGCGACGACGTCGGCCTCAATTACCTCGTCTGCCTCACCGGCGTCGATCGCGGCGCGGAGCTCGAGGCGATCTACACGCTCGAGCACCTCGGGACCGCGCCGGAAGACGGCGCTCGCTGGGGGATCTCGGTGCGCATCTCGGTCCCCAGGGCCGACCCTTCGATCCCGTCGGTGGAGGATCTCTGGCGCACGGCCGACTGGCACGAGCGCGAGACGTGGGACCTGCTCGGGATCCGATTCGAGGGGCACCGTAACCTCGTCCGGATCCTCTGCGCCGAGGACTGGGAAGGGCATCCGCTCCGCAAGGACTACAAGGCGCCCGCCACGTACCACGGGATCAAGAACGTCGTCTGACCGGAAGGCGGTGAAGCGATGACACCTCCCGAATCGCTCGCTCCGGCGTCGCAGGGCGACGTCCGCAGCGAGGAGATGCTCCTCAACATGGGGCCGCAGCACCCCAGCACGCACGGGGTGTTCCGCGTGGTGATCCGCACCGACGGCGAGATCGTCGTCGACTGCGAGCCGCACGTCGGCTACCTGCACCGGTGCTTCGAGAAGCACTGCGAAAACGTCACCTTCCTCCAGTCGGTCCTCTATACCGACCGGCTCGACTACCTGACGTCGATGGGGAACAACCTCGGGTTCTCCATCGCGGTGGAGAAGCTCTTCGACGGCCTCGTCGTCCCCGAGCGCGCGCAGTACATCCGGATCATCTGCGCCGAGCTGAACCGCATCGCCTCGCACCTGCTGGCGATCGGCACCTACGGGATGGACATCGGCGCCATCACGCCGTTCCTCTACACCTTCCGCGACCGCGAGAAGATCCTCGCCATCTTCGAGGCGATGTCCGGGCAGCGGCTCAACTACAACTACATCCGCCCCGGCGGCGTCGCTTACGACGTCGACGACCGGATGGTCGAGTCGATCAAGGCGTTCTGCAAGTACTTCCGCCCCCGCGCGCAGGAGTACAACGACCTGCTCTCGGATAACGACATCTTCGTGCGGCGCACGGCGAACGTCGGCGTGCTCCCCGCCGACCTGGCGATTCAATACGGCTGCACCGGCCCGGTGCTGCGCGGGTCGGGCGTGAAGCGCGACCTCCGCAAGGACGCGCCCTATTCGATCTACGACCGCTTCCAGTTCGAGGTCCCGGTCGGGACCGGCCGCAAGGGGACGCTCGGCGACTGCTACGACCGCTACATGGTCCGCGTCGACGAGATGATCGAGAGCCTGAAGATCGTCGAGCAGGCGGTCGCGCAGCTGCCCGACGGCCCGATCAAGGCCGACGCGATCAAGAACCGCATCCGCCCGCCGAAGGGCGAGGTCTTCGCCCGCGTCGAGAACTCGCGCGGCGAGCTCGGTTTCTACGTGATCAGCGACGGCAAGGAGACGGCGTATCGCGTGAAGTGCCGCGCGCCTTCCTTCCACAACATCTCGATGCTCTCCGAGATCTCGAGGGGGGCGATGATCGCCGACATGGTCGCGATCATCGGCAGCACGGACATCGTCATGGGCGAGGTGGACCGCTGACATGAACGACTCGTTCACGCTGGTCGAGTGGATCCTCCGCGATCCCGACGCGGGCTTCCTGCCGAAGTTCGTCGGCGTCGCCCTGGTCTGGGCCGCGGGCATCACGGGCTGGATCTCGTTCGTCGGACTCCTGTCCATCTGGCTCGAGCGCAAGATCTCGGCCCACATCCAGTGCCGCCTCGGGCCGATGGAGGTCGGCCCTCACGGCGCGCTGCAGACGGTCGCCGACGGCGTGAAGCTTCTCGCGAAGGAGGACATCATCCCGCGCGACGCCGACCGGTTCCTGTTCGCGCTCGCGCCGATCATCGCGTTCGCCGGGACGGTGGTCGGGTTCGCCGTGGTCCCCTTCGGCCCGGATCTCGTCGTCGCCGACCTCGACATCGGCATCTACTTCCTCAGCGCGGTCGGGTCGCTGGAGGCGGTGGGCATCGTCGCGGCGGGTTGGGCTTCGAACAACAAGTGGTCGCTGTTCGGCGCGGTGCGCGCGGCGACCCAGGTGGTGAGCTACGAGATTCCGCTCGGGCTCGCGCTGGTGACGATCGCCGTGCTCGCCGGCTCCCTGTCGCTGCAGGACATCGTGCGCGAGCAGCACGGGTGGCTGACCAACTGGTTCCTCTTCCGGAATCCGTTCGTCTGGATCGCCTTCGTCGTCTTCTTCATCGCGTCGCTCGCCGAATGCAAGCGCGCGCCGTTCGACCTCCCCGAAGCGGAGTCGGAGCTGGTGTCCGGATTCCACACGGAATACACCGGCATGCGCTTCGCCATCTTCTTCCTCGCCGAGTACGCGCAGATGTACGTGGTGTCGGCGGTGGCGGCCGTCCTGTTCCTCGGCGGCTGGTACACGGGGATCGCGCCGCTCGACGACGCGATCGCGGGCTCCGGCCTGCTCCGCAACCTCGTCGGCTTCGGCGTCATCGCGACCAAGGCGTTCCTCCTCATCTGCGTGCAGATGTGGCTTCGCTGGACGCTGCCTCGCATCCGCCTCGACCAGATGATGTACCTGTGCCTGAAGGTGCTGCTGCCCGTCGGCATGGTCGTCCTGTTCCTCTCCTCGCTGTGGGAGGGGCTGTTCCCGTCCCCCGCGATGTACCGCGACGGCGCGCCCACCGGGGCGGTCTCCGTGCCCGGCGTCGTCTTCGCCGTGCTGCTGCTCGGCGGCGGCGCGGCGTGGGTGCGCGGCGTCGTGAAGAAGACCCCGAGCTTCCGCCCGGCGAGCCAGTCATGAGCGTCGCGACCTACTTCAAAGAGATCGGACGACAGGCCCGCACGATCGTGTCGGGCATGGCGCTCACCTTCCGCTACATGGTGCGCCCGCGCGAAATCGTCACGATCGAATACGGGACGAAGAACGAGAAGCGGAAGCCCTCCATGGATTACATCCCGGAGCGGCACCGCGGCGTGCACTATCTCGAGACCGAGAAGTGCATCCACTGCCACATCTGCGAAAAGGCCTGTCCGGTCGACTGCATCGCCATGGAGGGGACGCGCGACGGCGCGTTCGACGGCGCCTGGAAGGGCGACGGCGCCTACATGTCGCAGTTCATCCTCGACCTGAACAAGTGCATCTTCTGCAACCTCTGCTGCGAGCCCTGCCCCAAGGAATGCATCCACATGGGGCAGGAGTTCGACCTGTCGGCGTACGACCGCGCGCACGGCGTGAAGAACCTGCTCACCGACGCCCCGTACACCGAAGCCGACAAGGCGTTCGTCGCCGAGGCGCGCACGCGGATCGAGGCGGTCGAGGCGGAGATCAAGCGTAAGAAGGCCGAAGCCGCCGCCGCCGCCAAGGCCGCCGCCGCGGCGAAGGCGGCGGCCGCCG
>DASPNK010000597.1:0-3250 GCA_035626575.1 Planctomycetota bacterium
CGGCGAGGTCGGGCGGGAACGGCTCCGCCGACGTCTCCAACGCCGGTTGGACGGCGTCGCGGATCCCGAGGTCGTCGTCGCCGGCGGCGCGGAGCACGTCGGGCAGAGCCTCCGGCCCCGCGTCGACGAGCGCCTCCGCCGCGGCGCGCCGCACCGGAAGCGGCTCGACCGCGAGGCTCTCGCGCAGCGTCGCGAGACCCGCGGGATGGGCCGCCTGCGCGAGGCGCCGCGCGGCCGCGACCCGATCGGTCCCGTGCAACCGCGGAAGCGCTTCGGCGAGATCGCGCGCGTCCGAGGCGCGGAAGGTCTCGAGAAGGTCGACCGCCTCCTGCGCCGTGCGCGGCGGCGTCGGCCGCGCGCCGCGGGCGCGGCGGCCCAGCGCCGCCACGACGGATCGGTCGGACCAGGCGCGGGCGCGGAGCTCACGCTCAGGGGCTTCGACCGACGCGTCGAGCGCGAGCGCGAGGAACCGTCGCGTCGCCGCGTCGAACGCCCGCGCGTCGAGGAACGCCGCGGCGAGGAACGGGCGCGCGGCTTCCGACGTCGGGCGTCCGGTCAGCGCCTCGGCCGCGCCCGGCGTCCGCGCCGCGAGGTCGGCGAGCGCCGCCGCTTCGTCCGCCGACGCGCGCGCCGCGAGCGCGGCGATCGCTTCGAGGCGGAAGGCCGTCGGCGCCGCCTCCGCGGAAGCCGCGGCAAGAAGCGCCGCGCGGACGGGCTCCGGTCCCGTCGGCCACGTGGCGAGGAGCCAGGCGCCGTCGGTCGGCGAGCCGGCCGCGCGGGCCGTCGCCTCCCCCGCCGCGGCGCCGCGTTCCATGGCGAGCGCCGTCAGCGCGGCGAGCCGGGCCGGCGCCGCCGACGCCTGCGTCGCGGGGTCGAGGCTCGCGGGATCGCCGCCCCTGCGCCGCCGCAATTCGACCCACGCCTCGGCCGCGGCGAAGACGAACGGGCCGTCGAGACGGCCCGCCGCCGCGAGCGCGCGCTCGAGCGTCGCGCCGTCGGAGTCGTCGAGGTGCGCGAGCAGTCGGACCGCGCGGAGCGCGCGCGGGCCTCGATCGTGCAAAGCCGCTTCGAGACGTACGCGCCAGAACGGCGCCGCGCCGAGGCGTCGGCGGGCCGCGTCGAGATCGGGCGCGCCCAGCGCGCGTTCCAGCTCGGCGTCGAGAGCCGCTTCCGTCGCGTCGCGACGGGGCGCGGCCGACGGTGCGGGCGTCGCCGGACGCGAGGTCGCCGCCTCGGCGCGGAGCGCCGCGAGCTCGGCGGCGAGGGCGTCGGCGCGCGCTTCGAGGCGTCGCAGCTCGGCGAGCCGCGCGGCGGGGTCGTCCGAACCTGCGGCGGGTCGCGTCGACGACGGCGCCGCGGGCGGCTCGGTCTCGACCTTCCGCTCCGCACGCGCCGGCGTCGCTTTCACGCGCTCGAGCGTCTCGTCGGTCTCCCGCCACAGCGCGACCGCGGCGTCCCGCTCCTCCGTCGTCCGGATCCACCGCCACGTCGCGTAGCCGCCCCCGAGGAGGGCGGCGGCGAGCAGGACGGGGACGACGACGCGGGCCATGTCGGTCGAAGGTACGGCCGGGCGAGGCGCCCGATCAAGCGGCGCCGCGTACCATCGCCTCGCGATGAAGATCGTCGACAGCCACGCGCACCTCTACTTCGAGCATTTCAAGGCCGACCGGGCCGAAGTGCTGGCGGCCGCGCGCGCGGCGGGCGTGGCGGCGTTCGTGAACGTCGGGACCGACGCCGAAACGACGCGGCTGACGTTCGAGCTGGCCGCCGCCGAGCCCGACGTCTTCCCGACGGCGGGCATCCACCCCAACGACGCCCACGTCGTCGACGCCGACGAGTGGGCGGTCGTCGAGCGCTATGCGCGGGACCCGCGCTGCGTCGCGATCGGCGAGACCGGCCTGGACTGGTTCCGGAACCGCGATCAGCGCGAGGCGCAGATCGCCGCCTTCGAACGGCAGATCGGGTGGGCGCGGGAGCTCGGGCTGCCGGTGATCATCCACTGCCGCGAGGCGTTCGACGACGTCTTCGCGACGTTCGAGCGCGTCGGCCGCGGCGTGCCGGGGGTGATGCACTGCTTCAGCGGCGGGCCCGCCGAGGCCGAGCGCGCCGTCGGGCTCGGGCTCCACGTCTCGTTCGCCGCGCCGATCACCTACCGGAAGAACGACGCGTTGCGCGAGGCGGCGAAGCGCGTCCCGCGGGAGCGCGTTCTGACGGAGACCGACTGCCCGTTCCTCCCGCCGGAGTCGCGGCGCGGGAAGGGGAACGAGCCGGCGTACCTCGCGGAGACCGTCGCCGCGCTGGCGCGCGCGCTCGACCTGCGTCCGGACGAGGTGGCGACTCTGGCCGCGCGGAACGCGGTCGCGCTGTTCCGCCTGCCGGTCGCGATCTGAGGCTTCCTGAAACGACGCGAGCCCGGGACCGCGGGGTCCCGGGCTCGGCGTGCGTTCGAAAGCGCGCCTCGATCAGCCGAGCGGCGTCCAGAGGTTGCCGTCGATGCCCGCGACGCCGATGGCGGTCGCCGAAGACATGTCGCCGGCGACGGTGTGCGCGGCGTCGAAGGCAGGAACCGTCGCCGCAGCCGTGCCCGTGTACTGGAGCACGTCCATGCGCGTCTGGAGGATCTCGCCGCGCTGGTTCACGAAGAACGCGCGGTTGCCGGTGTTGCCGAAGGCGACCGGCCAGGCGTAGCAGCTCCAGAGCGCCTCGCACTGCGTGGCGTCGATCGCCGCGTCAGGCCCGCCGTTGGCGATGTCGCAGGCGCCGGTGATCGGCGCCGCGGCCGCCGTCGGGAGGAACATCGCGAAGAGGTAGCCCGACTTCGTGGCGAAGCCGTTGCCGTCGATCGTCTGGAACGTCGCCGGGAGGATGGGCGGGTTCAGCGGAGCCGCCGGGCCGAGGGCGCCCGCGCGGGTGTTCAGGTTGGTCAGACCCGACAGCTCGCCGAACGAGCCGTACTCGCCCGTGCCGTTGCCGTTGTCGTCCATGTTCGCGGCCGACTGGAACTGCGCCTGCGAGGTCACCAGGTTGCGCAGCGTCGAGACCGCGTTCGACTCGTTCGCGCTCAGGCGGGCCGCGAGAAGGTTCGGGATCGCGATCGCGGCGATGATCGCGATGATGGCGATCACGATCATCAGTTCGATGAGCGTGAAGCCCTGGTTCTTCTTCCGATTCACGTCGTCTCCTTGTGCAAGCTTGCGGGACTGACCGCGTCGGCCCGCTCCCGCGGCCCCCGCACGCCGGGGACGCCTGT
>DASPNK010000598.1:0-10551 GCA_035626575.1 Planctomycetota bacterium
GCGCCGCGAGGTAGCGCAGCAGGTCGGCCTCGCGCTCGGTGAGGTCGGCGCGACCGCCGCCGTCGAAGCGGATCTCTCGACGCTCGAAGTCGACCGTGCGCCCGGCGGCGCGCAGCTCCTTCACGCCTCGCGGCCGCGCCGGCGCGCGGCGCAGCACGGCGTCGATCCGCGCCGCGAGCTCGGCCGTGCTGAACGGCTTTACCACGTAGTCGTCCGCCCCGCTCTTGAGGCCGCGCACGCGGTCTTCCTCGGCGCCGCGCGCAGTCAGCACGATCACCGCCAGCGCGGGGCGCGCCTTCCGCAGGTCCGCGAGGACCTCGAATCCGTCGCGCTTCGGCAGCGCGAGATCGAGCAGCACGAGGTCGAGCCCTTCGACGAGCGCGGCGCGCAGCCCCGCGGCGCCGTCGGCCGCCTCGTCGACGGCGAACCCGCGGGCCAGGAGCGCGTCGACGACGCCGCGCCGCACGGCGGCGTCGTCTTCGACCACGAGGATGCTGCCGGCGCTCATGACGCGAGGGTATCCGTTCGGCGGCGGCCGACGCGCGCCGGCCGTCGGGGGCGCGGCGTCATTTCCAGTGGTAGTGCCACGTGCTCGTTAAGACGCGCTTCTCGCCGGGCGCCAGTTCGACGGTCCACGTCGCGCGGCCCACGCCGTTGACGTGGCTCCACCACCACGGCCAGTCGTAGCCGCACCACGGGCGGTCCGCGTCGCGGGCGTAGGCCCACGCGTCGGCGCGATCGAGCTGCGCGACGACGGCGCCCGGCGCCGCGGCGATCGCGCCGAAGACCTCGCGCGTCGCCTCGACGACGATCGTCTTGCCGACGAGGTTCGTCAGCGTCAGCTCCCCTTCGGAAGTCGTCCTTGAGTACGCGTCGTCCCCGACGACCAGCGCCCGCGGCTCGACGCCCTTCTGGCGGTCCTCACGCCGCACCTTGAGGTTGACCGCGGCGGCCAGCGGCACGTCGACCGAGGCCCCGCGCGCGGCGTAACTCAGCCGCCCCTGTCCGAGCAGCCGCCCGTCTTTGAAGAACGACGCCGGCCCCGTCGTCAACGGATGCGCGCCGTCGTTGCTCAAGCGGATCTTGTGCACCGCGAGGGGCGCGAGCGCTTCGCGGATCGCGGCCGTCTGGCGCCGTCCGTCGTTGCGGAAGAGCTCCGACGGCGGCGTCGGCGGCAGATCGAGGACGTAAACGTCCTTCGCCGGCAGGCGCCATGTCGCGAGGATCGCGACGTAGCGTCCGCCTTTCGGGACGGTGACGCCGCGGACGGTGAACAGGTAGAGGTCTTCCGCCGGTCCGCCTTCGGCCGTCGGCGCGGACGGGAGGGCCGCGGCGCCCTGCGGGTCGTCCATCACGATCTGCGCGGGGCCGGCGTTGGACAACATACGGTTCGAGAAGGCGTCGTGGCGCGCGTCGACCGCGAAGCGCCGCAGGGCTTCGTCGAGCGCGGTCGCGTCCGCCTGATCGCCGAAGTCGAGACGCGGCGCGCCCGCGATGAAGCTCACGGTCGCGTCCAGGAGGTCGACGGCGTCGTTGACCAGCACGCCCGTCAGTTCGACGTCCGCCATGCCGTCGTCGCCGAGCCTGACGCGGTACGACGGCTGCCAGCGGACGCCGCGCTGCACGTAGTCGAGGCGGACTTTGACCGAGGGCGTCGGCGCGGCCCCGCCCCAGTCGAAGTTCCACGTCACCGCGTCGCGCAGCTCTTCCGCGACGCCCGACGTCTTCGGATCGGCGCGGAAGACGACGTCGACGATCCGCGCGTACGGCACCGTCTTCACGCCGTCGGCCGTGCGCACCCAGTGGAAGTCGCCCTTCGCCGGGAGCGCCTCGGGGGCGTCCGGAGGCGAGATCCGCCGCAGTTCCTCCGACGTGCGACGCGGCGGCGGGAGGAGCGTCGCGAGGTAGCGCGCGCCGCCGGTTTCGGTCAGGTACACCTCGGCGCCGGCGTTGGCCTCGAGGACTTCGCGGACGTCGAGCGCCGTGCGTTCGACGGAAACGCGGCGTTTCGCCGCGGACACGGAAACCAGCCGCGGGCCGCCTTCGGCCGCCGAGGGCCAGAACGTCCCGAGCACGGCGGGGGGCAGACGGTCGTACGTCGCGGCGCCGTCGCGCCCCGTGGGCAGTTCGCCCTCGAGGGAGATCAACCCGAAACCGTCTTTGAACGCGAAAACCTCGCGGCCGACCAGCCGCCCCGGCGCCTGCGCCGAGGCGGCGTAAACCGCGACGAAGAGCGAGAGCGCGCACCTGCAAGACCGTGGCATCACCGAAGTCCTCCGCGGACGACGCGCTCCGCGCCGGCCGGCGCGCCCGTTATCCGCCGCCGACGGCCGCAGCAGGGTCACCGCCTTGTAAATCCCTCCTGACGGCCGGCGTCCCGCATCGGCTCGCGGCGCCGCGATCCGCCGCCGTTCCGCCCGCGAGGCACGCGGGTCGCTAAGCTGCTTCGCATGAGCCTTCGGGCGACGTGCGCGGCGTGCGCGTTGGCGGCCGCCTTGTTCGGGCAGGCCGAGGATCCCGACGCCGGCCTCCGGCCGGTGCTCTTCGCTCAGGCCACGGACGGCAAGAAGGCCGACGTCCTCCGCGCCCTCACCGGCCGGGACGGCGAGGTCTTCGACCTCGTGGTCGGCGCGATCGGCGAAGACGTCGCGAAGCTCGAAGCGTCGCGGGCGCTTCTCCCCTTCCTTCCCGAGCCGGAACGCGTGGGGCTCGGGCTCTACGCCGACCGATGGAGTCGCGCGAGCGCCGAGGCCCGCCGCTACTTCGCCGAGGCCTACGCCGCGCTCCGCGCGTTCGAGGCCAAGGCGGAGAAGCCGGGGTGGTCGGCCGAAGAACGCTCCGCCGAGGCGTCGATCGTGCGCCAGCGGCTCGCCGCCGCGCCGGACGCCTACCTCGCGGCCCGCATCGACGCGGCCGAAGCCGGGTTCGACCCCGACGCGTCGTTCCACCCGCACCGCGAGAGGCTCCGCAAGGCCGCCGAGGCGTTCGAAACGGCGGGCGATCGTCGACGCCGCGCGCTGGCGCTTCTCTTCTGGTCGAAAGCGTTGGCGGAGGCGGACGAGGGCGGCAAGGCGCTCGAAGCGCGCAACGCCGCGCAGAACCTCGCGATCGACGCGGGCGTCTCGCTCGACAAAGGGCCCGCCGGGCGCCTGTTCGGCGGGGTCGACCTCGCGTCCGCGGAGGAATTCCTCGAAGACGGGCGCTTCGACGCGGCGCTGACCGCCGCCGGCCGCGCGCGCCAGCTCCTCAAGACGTACGACCCGGACCGCGACCTTCGCATCCATCTCGTCGTCGCCGACGCCAAGCAGGAGTCGTCGGGCGTGGCCGCGGCGCTGGACGCGGTCAAGTCCATCGTCGGGCAGATCCCGCGGGTGAACGATCCCCGGCGGCTCGTCGACGGGGCGCGCATCGGGGGCCGCGTCCTCAGGCGCTCGGGCAAGCTCGAAGACGCGCTCCGTTTCCTGGAGGCGTGCCGTCGCCGCGCGAAGCAGGTCCCGGTCTCCAAGGCCGACGAAGCCGCGCTCAGCTACTACCTCGCGCTCTGCCACGCCGCGCTCGAGCAATGGGAGCCGGCGATGGTGCAGTGCGTGACCGCCGTCGATCTCGCCAAGGCGGGCGGCGCGCCGTACGTCGCGCGCATCGCGCACGGCAACCGCGCGCTCCTCCAGCTCTCGCAGAACCGCGAGGCGGAGGCGCGGAAGACTCTGGGCGAAGCGCTGGCGATTTCGGCGGGCGGGCCGACGCTCGACCGGCTCTCGGCCGCGGTGCTGAAGCTCGCGTTCGGCGAGACGCTGCTCGGCGGGCAGAAGATCAAGGAGGCCTTCGACTGGATGTCGGAGGCGATGTCGGCGGCCGACGACCTCGGCGTCGAGCTCGACCGCCTGCCGGGCCGCCTCGACACCGTGCGGCCCGAGCCTCCGACGCCGCTGCGCGAGCGCCTCTTCGCCGCGATCCGCCTCTACAACGTCGGACGGGATTACTCCGATTTCGCGCCCGTCTACCTGGCGGCCGAGCGCCGCCGCTTCGAGGACCTGCTCCGCTATCTCCCGGACGACGACGGCGTCGGCGCGAGCCTCGGGCGCGCCGTGCGCGACTCCGAGGTGCGGCTGGCGCGGCTGCGCCGCGGGCTGGTCGTCGGGCAGCGCACTCCGAGCGAGGCCGACGCGGCGCGGCTCCTCGAGACGCGCAAGGCTCTGCGGGCCGACGCCCTCGCGGCGTCTCCGCTGTTCGCGGCGCGGAACTTCCCGCAGCCGTCGTCGTTCCGCAAGGCGCGGGAGAACGTCTGCGGCGCGCGCGGCGTCGTGTGGGGCGCGCATGTCCAGGAGAAGGGCGGCTTCGTCTTCGCATTCACCTACACCGATCAGTTCCAACTGCACGTCGTGCCCGAGGCCGTGCCGTTCAAGAAGCTCTGCGAAGAGTTCGCGGCCGCCGCCGCCGACCCGAAGACGCCGGTCGCCGAATACGTCCGCGCCTCCGGCGCGCTCTGGCGTCACATGGTCGAGCCGCTCCTTCAGGTCTTCGACGGGAAAGATCGCATCGCGATCTACATGGACCCGGCGACGGACGACCTCCCGCTCGAAGCGCTCGTGCCTCCCGACGCGCCTGCGAAGTCCTACGAAACGCTGCCGTACCTCGCGCGGCGCCACGCGGTCGGCCGCCTGGTCACCGCGTCGCTCGCGACGGCGCCGCGCAACGACGCCGCGCGCAAGAGCTGGCTGCGCAAGCAGGTGATCGGCGGCCTCGGCGGCGCGAAGCTCGACGACCTTTTTGAAACGGCGCGCGTGCTCGACGGCGACATCGGGCCGCGCCTCACGCGGACCGACGCCGTCTCGCTCTGGACCGTCGCCTCCCGCGCCCGCGGCGGGCCGCCGCCGGACTTCGCCGCGCAGGGGCTCTTCCTCGTCGGCCCCGGTGCGGCGCAGAAATACGTGGAGTGGCCGGCG
Source organism: Planctomycetota bacterium (assembly GCA_035626575.1). Lineage (GTDB taxonomy): Bacteria > Planctomycetota > CAIWVZ01 > DASPNK01. The sequence continues at coordinate 4,944 of DASPNK010000598.1, forward strand.
GGCAAGGCGCCCGACGCCGCGCTGCTCTTCGATCCCCTCAAGGCCGACCGCGAAGGGATGGATCCGGTGCGCACGCTCTTCGGCCGCGGCCTGCGCGCGCTCTACGCGCCGCGCGCCGCCATGGACGCGGGCCTCGCGTCGGCGATGTACGCGAAGATCGCGCGCTCGATGATCGCCGACCGCGCCGGCCCGCTCGAAGCGCTGCGCGACGCGCAGCTCGCGCTCCTCGACGGCAAGCTCGAGGTGGGCGCGAAGTCCGCAAAGATCGACGGCCGGCATCCCGCGAGCTGGACGGCGATCCGCTGCTGGACCGTCAACCCCTGACGCGCGGCGCCCTCTCTCATCCCTCGCCGCTCGACGATGCGGGCGCGTCCTCGGGGGCTGCGCCCCCTCGGCACGACGCTCCGCGGTCCAGGCGACGCGGCGGTGAACAGCCCCGGTCGGCGTGTCGCGCGGACGTCGATCTCGGACAGGACCGCGGAGGCCCGCGCGCGGCGCGCAGCGCCGCGACGGCCCCGCATCGTCGAAGGTAGACGACGCTACGGCGGGCCGCCGCGCGGCGACGTCGCACACCGCCGTTCCGCATCCGCCGCCGCTCGACGATGCGGGCGCGTCCTCGCGCGTCGCGCCCCCTCGGCACGACGCTCCGCCGTCCAGGCGCGGGCGTGGGTTTTTCCGCGCCCGACCAAGCGTCGTCGTCGCAGGCGGCGCGTTGATAGCGTGCGCGGGTCGAGATCCCGCCATGCCCCCCGCCGCGCTCCTTCCGTCGTCCTTCGTGCGCGTCGCGCGCTTCGCGCTCGCCCTCTTCGTCGCGGGCGCCCTTCAGGCCGCGCCGCAGGAATCGCGCCCGCGCGCCGAGTCCCGGACCTACGCGTGGACGCTCGTTCCGCCGGGCCCGACCGTCCCGTGCCCGTCGCGGCTCGACGACGCGCCGCCGCCGCCGGAGCTTCTCTACGGGGAGATGGAGCTTGCGGTCGACCGCCCGGCGGTGATCGACGGCGACACGCTGCGCCTCAAGAACGGCGAGAGCGTGCGCTTCGTCGGCCTCGACGCCGAGGAGACGTTCAAAGACGCGGGCAAGCGCGCGCTCGCCGAAGCGGACTGGACGGAGTACGTCCGCGCCGAATGCGCCGGCGCCCTGCCGACGCGACCGCCGAAGTACGGCACGCCCCTCGGCGAGGCGGCGCGCGACGGCCTGCGGAAGATCCTCGACGGCGCCGCGGCGGTGCGCCTCGAGTTCGACGACCCCGAGCGTCGCGTCGACGGCTTCGGCCGCAAGCTCTGCCTCGTGTCCGTGGCGACGCCGGCGGGCCGCGTCGACGTCAACGTCGAGATGGTCCGGCAGGGGCTGTCGCCCTACTTCGTGAAGTACGGGCGCTCGAAGCGCCGCCACGACGCCTTCGTCGCGGCGCAGAACGAAGCGCGCGCGGCGCGGCGCGGCGTGTGGTCGACGGGATCGCTTCCGCACTACGGCGATTACGACGTCCGCCTGCGGTGGTGGTCCGAACGCGACGAGGCCCTCGCCGAAGCGGAGCGGCTCCGGCGGTCGGATCCCGTCCTGTTCCTTCTCGGGCGCCCGGGCGAATGGGAGCGCCTGAAGGGCGCCGCAGGCCGCCGCGTCACGGTGTTCGGCGTCGCCGAGTCCCGCCGCGAGATCGGGGGCGGCCGGGCGCTGCTGCGTTTCCCCCATGAGAAGGGCCGCGACTTTGCGGTCGTCGGGCCGAAGGAGCGCGTCGACGCGCTCGAGGCGCTCACGAAGTTCGCGGGGGACCTCGTCTATGTCTCTGGCGAGGTCAGCCTCTACAAGGACGCCCCGCAATTCACCATCGAAGCGGAACGCACGGTCACGCTCTCCCGCAGGCCTCCGACGCCGACGAAGTGACGCTCGCCGCCTTCGTGCCGCGCGACCGCGCCGGCCTACTGGCCTGGTGCGAAGACCGGCCGCGCCTCGCCGCCGTCCTCCGCGACGTGCGGGCGCGCGCGTCGACCGATCCCGCGCACGACCTTTCGCATTTCCTGCGGGTCGCGCTGTGGACGTTGCGGCTCGGCGCGCCCCCGTCGGCGCCGGAGCTCTGCGTCGCGGCGGGGCTGCTCCACGACGTGGTCAACGTGCCCAAGGACCATCCCCTGCGCACCCAGGCCAGCGCGCTGTGCGCCGAGGCCGCGCGCGGCATCCTCGCCCGCGCGGGGTTTTCGTCGGCGGAGACGGAGGAGGTCGCCGACGCGATCCTCACGCACAGCTACAGCCGCGGCGAGACGCCGCGGTCGCCCCTGGGCGACGCGCTGCAGGACGCCGACCGGCTCGAAGCGCTCGGCGTCCTCGGGCTCATGCGCTGCATCGCGACGGGCGTCCGCATGGACGCCGCGTTCTTCGACCCCGAAGATCCGTGGGCCGAACGTCGCGAGCCCGACGACAAGGCGTACTCTCTCGACCACCTCTTCGTGAAGCTGCTCCGGCTGCCGTCGACCATGCGCACCGCGGCGGGCCGTCGGGAAGCGGAGCGCCGCGCGGCGACGTTGCGCGACCTCGCGGTCCGGCTCGGCGACGAAATGGGCGCCGCGCCGCCGCCGCGTCGCCTGACGCCGTAGAACTCCGGCGCGCCGACGGCGCGCACCGATCCGCCCGATGATCCCGATCCGCACCGAAAGCCCCGTTCCGGTGCGACCGGTCCTGACCGGCGCGCTGATCCTCCTCAACGTCGCCGCGTTCCTCTGGTCGCGGAGCGCGGGCGAAGCCGCGTTCCAGCAGCGCGTGTTCGCCTACGGCCTGACGCCGCGCGATCTCTTCGCCGAGGCGCCCGTGCTGTACCTGTTCGTCGACGACACGCCGATCGCGTCGGTCGACGTGGATTCCGGCGACGCGGTCCCGCTCGTTCCGGGCGCTGAGCACGTGCTGCGGCAGTTGCGCGGCGTCGACCTCGGCGAGGTCGATCGACCGTTCACGGTGCGCGTGCCGCGCACGCGCGAATTGCGGATCGGCGGCGGACGCTTCGCGATGCGCGAGCGCCCCGACGTCGTGACCGTGACGCCCGTCCGGGCGCGCACGTCCCCGTACGCGGCGGTGTTCACGTCGATGTTCCTGCACGGAAGCTGGCTGCACCTGATCGGGAACCTGTGGTTCCTCTGGCTGTTCGGGCCGGCGCTCGAGGCGGTGATGGGCGGCCTGCGCTACGTCGGCTTCTACCTGCTGACGGGCGTCGCCGCGGTCGCCGCGCACGTGATCGACGACCCGACGTCCACGCTTCCGGTCGTCGGCGCTTCGGGCGCGATCTCCGGCGTCATGGGCGGCTTCCTCATGCTCTTTCCCCACGCCCGCGTCCTCGCCGCGATGCCGTGGTTCTTCGGGCTGATCCCGCTCCCCGCCTTCGTCTTCCTCGGCTTCTACCTCGTCGAGCAGATCGTGATGTCGCTGCGCTTCACCGACTTGAGCGGCGGCGTCGCCTGGTGGGCGCACATCGGCGGTTTCGGCGCCGGAATGGTCCTCGTCGGCTTCGCGCGCCGGAAACTCCGCCGGAGGACGCGCTTCGAGCGCTCGGACCCGTGGACGGCACGCCGGAGCGACACGCTCGACGACGACCCCCGCTTCTGGTGAACCCGGGCCGCGAGGGGGATTTTCGGCGACGGTTGTTTGGTGGAGAGCCGAGGTCCGATTAAACTCCACCAGTCTTTTCGGTTTTCAGAGCGGCGTTCTTCTCTGCCCGAAGCGTTCCGCGAAGACCGAGGCGAGGCGTCGCACGCGGCGTCGGCGCAGGGAACCCGATCCCCTGCGCGCAAGAAACCGCGAGCGTCCCGCCGAAGGAGTGGACGTGACCCGGGGTGAAGAGACCGAGATCGAAAGGGTGTGGCGGCGTCAGCAACTCAGCGTCGCCGAGTGCTGCCCGAAGCTTTTCCACGACATCCAGACCGCCATCGACGAGGGGCGGGGGATCGTCATGGTCATGAACCTGATCGACGCGGCGCTCGAGCGCACGCCGACTTCGGCGACGATTCTGTCCGCCGCCACGATGGCGTTCGACCAGATGCGCGCCCGCGTCACCGCGGAGGAGCGGGCCGAGTTCCTCGCGCTCGTCTCCGGCGTCAACCGAGGCGCGCTCTCGGCCGTCGACGTCAAGAAGAAGGCTTTCGAGCTGGCGGTCAAGCACAACGCCGGCTCGCTGCTCGAAGCGACCTACTTCGACGACGTCCGCCGACTCGTCGAAGGCTCGGTCTGATCTCGACGGGCGCCGACGGCCCCCGCCTTCGCAGGGCGGCGCCGTCCGCTCAGGCGCGCGCGCCGCGCGTCACTGGACGCGTTCTTTGAACTCAAGCGTCTCGGGATCGATGCGCACCTTGTCGCCGGGCCCGACGAGGAGGCCGACGCGGACCTTGATGCCGTTCTCGAGCATCGCGTCCTTCAAGCCCGAGCCGCCGCCGCGCAGCGGCGGCGAGGTCTCGGTGACCTTGAGCGTGACCGTCTGCGGCGGCGTCACGGAGACCAGGTGCCCGTCGACGAGCAGCCCCTGGTAGCTCTCCGACGGCCACTTCAACGCGTCTTCGGCGGCTTCGCGATTGCAGCGGACCTCTTCCCCTTCGGGGGTGTAGAAAACCTCGTCCATGCCGTCCCGGTAGGAGTGGCTCAACTCGACCTTCGAGTTCTCCAGCGCCTCGAACTTCGAGTCGCCGTGCTCCTTCAGCTCGGTGATGCGGCCGGTCTTCAGGTCCTTGACCTTCATCTGCACGAACTGTCGCCGGTCGTTCTTAAGGATGTTCCAGTAGATGACCTCGCAGATGCGGTTCTCGTAGCGGACGAGGTTGCCTTTGCGGAGGTCCAGGGCGTTCATTTCCATGTCGAATCTCGAGCGGCGAAGGTAGCACCGCCCCCCGCGCCGCCGAAACCCGCAACCCGTTCCCGCCGACCGCGGTCGACGCCGCTCCCCCATCCGACGGAGACGTCGCTTCAAGAACCGCCCGCCCGGGAGGCGCCCGCGCGGAACGCGCGTTCAACGAACCGGCCGCGCCCAAAGCGCGCCTTGAAGCAGCGACCGCGCGAGAGGCCCACGCGTCAATCAGCAGCCGCGCCCAATGCGCGGCCTCAATGACCACCGCACCCAAAGTGCGGCCTCAATGACCAGCCGCACCCAAAGTGCGGCCTCAATGAGCAGCCGCACCCAAAGTGCGGCCTCGATGACCAGCCGCGCCTAAAGCGCGGCCTCAGCAACCAGCCGCACCCAAAGTGCGGCCTCAGCAACGAGCCGCGCCAAAGCGCGGCTTCAGTACCCGGCCGCGCCTAAAGCGCGGCTCTCCGCTTCGGCTCCGAGCGGGAACGACCCCAACCGCTCCGCGAGACACGTGAGGTCGGTCATCTGACCGTGGCGCGGCGCGACGGGGCGGCCGCGGTCGCGCGCGAGGAACGCGGCGATCAATCCCTGCGGCACCTGCTGCTCCACGAGATGGGCGGCGAGTTCGCGACGGAGATCGTCGGGGCGCAACGTCGGCGCGCCGATGCGTTGCGCGAGACGGCGAAACCGGGCGTGCAACGTTCGGGTATTGACGGGAAAACCGTTGGCGCCGGGGAGGATCGGTCGGAACGCCAGCAACGGCGCCTCGCGGCGCACCTCTTCGACCAAGG
>DASPNK010000599.1:0-5735 GCA_035626575.1 Planctomycetota bacterium
CCGGCTTCGGCGGCGGGGCGTTGGCGGCGGCCGCCGCCTCGGCGCGTGCGCGCTCCTCCGCCTCCTGCTGCACGACGAGCGCCCAGCCCTGCTGCGCGCGCTCGATGTCGAAGTAGACGAAGAGCTGTTCGGACGAGAAGCGGCTGCGCAGGGACTGGAAGCGCGTGCTCTCGGCGAGGCTCTGCGAGCCCTGGGCGCGCAGGCGGCGCGGCGCGAACTCCTTGTCCGAGGCGAGGAGCCAGTTGCCGACGCGCTTGAGCACGACGCGCGCCGAGGGCTGGCGCGCCCTCGCCGGACGGCGCGCCGCGCCGCGTCCGCGCGCGGGCTTGGCGGGGCGACCGCCTTTGGCGTCGCCTTTCTTCTTCGGCTTCGGCGCCGGCCTCGTGAGCGCCGCTTCGAGGAGCAGGAGCGACTTCAGGCCTTCGCGCGGCGCGCCGCCGAGGATGCGCCCCCGCAGCTCCACCTGCTCGCGGTTCTTGAGCCCGGCGAGCAGCGGCTCGGGGATCTTCGACGCGCCGTGCAGCGCGCCGAGCAGCGCGCCCGTCAGCGCGCCGACGGTGTCGCTGCTTCCCCCTTCCGAAACGGCGTCGTAGGTCGTCGCGTCGTAGCTCTCGAGACCGGTGAGGACGAACCAGAAGCTGCTCATCACCGCCGTGAGCGCGAAGCCGCGCACCGCGCTGGTGATGGGCCGCGACCCGCGCGGCGCCGCGGTCTTGATGATGCGCTCGAACGCGGCCTCGATATCCAGTTCGATCAGCTCGGGCAGCCTGGACACCGCGTCGGAGAAGTCGTGGAGGCACGACTGCGACCCCGGCGCCAGCATCGCGGCGTAGTCCTTCTCCGCGAGATCCTCCGCCGCGCGCGCCGCGGCGGCGACGTCGGCGCACCACGCCTTGACGTCGACCTTCGCAGGGTCGGCTTTGAGGAACGCGGCGACGGCCGCCGCCGTCGCGGCGCACGACGCCACCGCCCGCGGGTCGCGATGCGTGGTGAGCGCGGCTTCGACCGAGGCCTTGACCATGCCGTCGCGATCGTCGCGGTAGTAGACGCCGATCGGCACGCCGCGGCTCGCCGCGCCCGAGCCCGCGGTGTTGACGCCGGTCTCGGTCCACGGCGCGCCCTTCAGCATCCGCTTCACGCTGGTGCGGAAGTTCCGGCGCGCGCGACGGAACGCGCCGAACGCGTTCCCGTCGATGGGCTGTCCGAGCTCCTCGAGCCGGTCGCGGAACAGCTCCGGCTTGAAGCCGCCGTTCCGGATGACGACGTCGGCGCAGACCAGCGCGAGCTGGGTCTCGTCTTCGTAGACGCCCCGCTGGAAATACCCCGCCCGCCCGTAGGGCTGCACGCGGCGCGCGTCGAGGTACGACTCGACGCGGCCGACCTTGTCGAGCACCTCTTCGGTCGTCAGCCCTTCGATCGGGGCGCCGAGCGCCTCGCCGACCGCCATGCCCAGCAGGGCGCCGGCGGCCCGGTCCGTGATGTCCATGTCCTTCGCTCCCGCGAGTCCCCCGGGCCGTGGCCGCCGCGGACCGGATGATCCGCGCGCGCGCTCATCGGGCGCCCCCTTGCGCCCGTTCGGGGAACGGCAGGCCGCCGACGAACGCGACGACCTGCGACGTCCCCGTTCCCGCTTCATGCAGCCCCCGGCGCAAACGCGCCTGGGGCGTCGCCTCGGCCGCGTGGCCGAGGGCCGATTCCAGCCGGACCGCCTTGTCGGGGTCCGCGGCCGGGATCTCGCTTGCGATCAGCGCCGCCAGCGCGACGACGCGCGCCCGCGACGCGGGCGCCTGGCGGAAGGCGCGGCCGTCGTCGACCGCGGCCAGGGCGGCGGCGCGCCAGCGGCTTTCGCCGTTCGGGTCGAGCGCCGCGCGCCCGACGACGGCGAACCCGTCGGCGGAGAGCACCTCCTCGAGGTGCGCGCCGAGCAGGCCGCGGCCGCCCACCGCTTTGCGGCAGGGCAGCCCGAGCAGCGCGTCGAAGGCCTCCGCCGCGGCCGCGCGCTCCTCGGCGCCGTCGGCGTTCCAGAGAACGACGCCCTTCAGTCGGCCCGCCTCGGAGGCGCGCCGCACGGCGGCGAGGCCGGCGTCGGACTTCGCGGCGACCCCGGCGTCGGGAGTCCGCGCCGCGACGAAGAGGCCGCAGACGCGCCCCGGGGCCGCGCCGCACGCCGCGTCGAGGACGTCGACGCCGATCTCCGCGAGGTCGGCGCACAGCACGAGGGCGAACGCGCCTCTGGCGTCTTCGCGGAGGCCTTCGGCGAGAGCCGCGATCGCGCGCGGGTCCGCGTCGACCGAACGGACGCGCCGGCGACCGCGAGCCCGGACGGCGGCCGCCATCAGTTTTCCGGCCTCGCCCACGCCGAGCCAGGCGCAGGCGAGAGCGGTCGGCGGTTCGCCCGCCGCGTCGACGGCCGGGCGCGGCGCGGCGGGCGTCGACGGTCGCTGGCCGGCCCGATCCCAAAGCCCCGCCTGATCGAGCGCCCGCTTCAGCACGGCGTTTTCGGCGGCGAAGCGCGCGTTGTCCTGCTCCAGCTCGAGCACGCGTTTCTCGAGGCGGCGCACGCGTTCGCGGAGGTCGATGCGCGGCTCGGCGGAGCGGCCGTCGCCTTCGGCGGTCGTCCGCTCGTGTTCGGCGCCCTCCTCCACCGTCGGCATCTCGTGGGAGGCCGTGCGATGTTGCACCGCGCCGCCCTCCACCAGCCGCGAGGGCGTCGGCGCGCCGATCTCGCCGTGACTCAGGAACCGCATCTCGGTGCGGCCGACTCGCAGCACGTCGGAGTTCTTGAGCGTGGCCTCGGTGACGCGGTCGCCGTTCAGATACGTGCCGTTTTCGCTGCCGAGATCCTTCACGACGAACACGCCCGGCCGCGGGGCGACGATCAGCGTGTGCTCGCGGGAGACCCAGCCGTCCTGCAAGACGAGATGGCAGCCGTCCTTCCGCCCGATGAGGAAGCGCGCGCCGTCGAGGCGCACCGTCTTCCAACGCAGCGCGCCGTTGAGGACTTGGAGTTCGGGCATTGAGAGGGTCGGCGCCGTCCGACGAGCGCGGCCATTGTCGGCAAGTGCGGAGCGGGGGTCAACCCGCGGCGTCGGCCCGCGGCGCGACGTCCGGGGCGCCCCGGCGAAACCGGTCGTTTTTCCGGGAGGAACGCGCGGAACGCGGCGTGCGACGTCGTGCGCGCCAGCTACGATGCGCGCGCCGCCGGCCGTCGGCCGCGCGCGGAATCGGGAGTCTCCGCTTGCCCACGCTCCGCCCGTTCGCGGCGCTCGCCGTCGCGTCGCTCGCGTCGATTTCCGCCGGCCAGGCGCCGACGATGTCCGTCCGCACGGTCGCGAGCGGCGACGGCGTCGTCGTCACGGCGGCCTCGGTCTCCGCGCCGGGGCCGTTCTTCCGCTCCGAAGCGATCGAGTTCGAGACGACCGGGCTCCTCCCGTTCGCCCCGGTCACGATCCTCCTCGAGATCTGCCTCGCCGCCTGCCCGGCGGTCCCGCCGACGCCGCCCGGCGTGAGCGGCACGCTCGGCGTCGCGCCCGCCGGGGCGTTCTTCCTCGACGGCCTCGGCGTGTTCGGCGCGCCGAACCCCGCCATCCGCGGCGACGCGTCCGGCGCGCTGCGCTTCACCGCGTGGATCCCGCCGGATTTCGTCCAGGCGTTCAACCCGGTGACCTTCCGCGTTCAGGCGGTGACGCCCGCGCTTCCGACGCCCGGCGCGCCGTCGCTCGCGCCGTTCGTCCTCACGCCCGTCGTCACGTTCACCGTCGATCAGCCGCCGCCGCTCGTCCCGGCCGCCGCGGTGTCGCCTTCGTTCTTCGTCGAAGGCGCGCCCGTCGAAGTCACGCTGACGGGAGCGGGCGCCTTCCTCCTGCGCGGCACGGCGCTTCCCGCCGTGCGCTTCACCGCGACCAACGGCGGCGCGACGGCCGCGGCGACGAACGTGCGCATCGTCGTGGAGGGCGGCGTCCCGGTGCTCAAGGCGACGACGCCCGCCTTCGTCGGAGCGCCGACGTCGCCGCCGATCACCAGCGCGGGGCGGCTCGACGTGACCGTCGACTACGGCGCGACGGGCCTCTACCCCGCGACCCCCGCGACCGGCGCCGCGACGACCGCCGCGACCTCCGAGGCCGACCCGGCGTATTTCGTCATGCAGGCGTTCACGCCGCAGGCGACGCTCGCGGCGATGGTCCCGCAGGCCGGGCCCGTCACCGGGACGCTCGGTGCGACGGCGACCGGCTCGCTGTTTCTCCGCGGTTCGACGCTCACCTTCGACGCGGGCGGCGCCGCGCCGGTCGACGTCGTCCCCGCCTGCAGTCCGACCGCGGGCGCCGGGTGCGTCGCGGTCTCGGGCTCGCAGCTCCTGGTCGACGTCCCGCCGCACGGTGCCGGCCTGGTCGCCGTGCGCGTGCGCGGGCCCGACCACCTGTCGATCTCCCCGCGCGAGTCGTTCTTCACGACGCCGTCGGGCGGCTTCGCCTACTTCGACGCCGGCGCGCTGAACGTCCTGGTGACCGGGACCACGCCGTCCGCCTTCGACGAGACCGCGGGCGGCGTGCAGGTGCAGGTCTTCGGGACGTGCGCCGAGCAGGGCGGCTTCGCCGCGCTGCATCCGAACGCGGGCCCGACGGGCCTCCGGCTCGGCTACGTCGTCGACGGGATCGAAGGGTCGATCGTCGTCCCCGCGACGTCGATCGCGACGCCCGATCCGGCGACGCCGGGCGTCCCCGGGTCGTTCCGCATCACCACGACCGTCCCCGGCCTCCCGCCCGGGCTCAACCCGTTCGGATTCACCGGCGCCCTCGGGACCGGGCTCACCAACGCGGGCGTGAAGCACTTCCAGATCGTTCCTCCGGCGCAGTACGGGCAGGGCGTCCATCTCCCGCTCGCGGCGATCGCCGCCGCCGAGCCCGCGAACCGCGTCGTCTACCGCGGGCCGGCGCCGACGTTCCTCGCCGTCGAGCCGAACAACGTCGGTCGCGTCGACGGCGGGCAGACGATCACGGTGAAGGGCTCGAACTTCTTCACGCAGCGCACGTCCCTCGCCGCGGCGACCGCGGGGTCGACGACGCAGGTCGTTTTCGGCGGCCTGCTCGGCGGGCTCGCCGGCGGGTTCGTGCAGATCGTGGACGAGCAGACGCTCGTGATCACGACGCCTGATTTCTCGCCCGCGGGCGCGGCGCTGCCTGCGACCGCCGACGTCGTCCTGGTGAACGTCGACGGGACGGCGTCCGTCCCCGCGCCGAACTTCGCCGCGCTCGACGCCGATCCGGACAACGACTTTCACCTCGTGCCGTCGCTCGCGCTCGCCGGCGCGCCGCCCGCGTTCGGAGTCGGCGGCGCGTCGGTCACGCTGGACACGACCCCCGGCGGCCTCCCGCAGGTCTTCTTCTTTCCGCGCTCGCTGACGCTCCCCGCCGGGTTCACGCTGAAGGCGCACGGGGCCGCGCCCCTCGTCGTCCGCGTCCGCGGCGACCTGGTCGTCGACGGCGACGTCGATCTGCGCGGCGTCGCCTACGCGGGCGTCGGGAGCGGAGCGCCCGCGGCGGCCGGTGCGGGCGGCGCCGCCGCCGACCTCCTGCAACTCGGCGCGGAGGATCCGACCAAGGGCCGGGACGGCGCCTCGCCGTTCCTCGCGCCCGGCGCGATCCCGTGGGGATTCGGCGTCGGCGGCCTGCACGACGCCGTCGGCGGCGGAGGCGGCGGCGGGGCCATGGCGGCGGCGGGCGGCGGCGGCCTCGGGC
>DASPNK010000600.1:0-3803 GCA_035626575.1 Planctomycetota bacterium
CGGCCTCGACCTGCCGTTACGGGACGGTGCCCGGCTGCGGCGCCGGTAACGGCGGCGTCCGTCGTCGGCGCCGCAGCCCCGCGGCTACGATCCGCGCCGTGAACGCGAATGCCGCCGACATCCGCCGGCGAGGACCGGACGACGAGGTCGCCCGACTCGACGGGAGCGTCCGTGCGGCGTCGACGGCCTGTGCGACCCTGACGTTCGCGCGGCTGCGCGCGGCGATGCTCATGGGGCTCGCCGCGTTCACGGCCTGTCTTGCGGCGCCGTCCGTCGAAGGGGCGTGGCGTCGCGCCGCCTGGTCCCGGGACCAGGCGGCGGTCTCGAATTCGCCGGCGTGGGCGGCCCGCGTTCCCGAGGAGCGGGCGCTCGCGAAGGCTCGCGAGAAGACGCCCGCGCCCGCCCGAGTCGACTTCGACCGCGCGTTGGCGCCGGCGCCGGCGGCGACCGCCTCGCAGGCGGACGCTCGCGGCATTTCGCGACGGGCGACGCGCGCGGCTCTCGGCCTGGTCGTCGCCTTCGCGGCTTGTTTCGGAGCGGCCGCGTTCGTCGCCGCAGGTCGCCGTGGAGGCGGCGCCTTGGCCGCGGTCACGGGCGCGGCCGTCGTGGCCGCCGTCGCGTGGACGGGAATCGCGGAGGCGGATTACCGTCATCTGCTTTCGGAGAACGCCGCCGCCGTCGCGAGCCGCAAGACGGACTTCTCCGTGCTCGAAGCGTGGATCTTGGAGGCTGCGAAACGCGCCGAGGCGGGCGAAACCGCGCCTCCGCCGCCGGACGTGGACTTCCAGGCCCGAGGAACGGCCACGTGGGCCACGCACTTCGCCCGGGACGCCGCCGCCGCCGCCGCGAGCGTCTGGAAGTACGTCGCGTCCTTCTTCCTCGTCGGAACCGCGGGGTGGTTCCTCGCGATCCCCTTGGTCGAGCGCCGGACGACCGCGCCGTGGCTGGACGCGAACGGCCGCCGCCGCCTCCGCGTCCGCGCGGCGCCGGAAGCGCGGGCGGCCGCGCCCGGCTCATGACGGCGACGCCCGCCGACGCCGTCCGGCGCGCGGCGCTCGGAACGGCAGCCGCGAGGCGTTCCGTGAAACCCCCGCGGCGCGGCCCGAATCGCCGACGATGACGCACGACGCCCCTTACGGCCGGCTCTCCGACGCCTCCGACCTTCGGAAGCGTCTCGCGCTGGAGCAGGTCCGGGTCCTCGGTGAGCACGCGCGCCACGAACGACGTCTGCGGCGGCTCCGCTTCTTCGCTTGGCTTGCCATTCTCGGCGTGCCGGCCCTGTTGCTGCGGGGCGTTGATCGTTGGGCGACGGTCTGCGAGCCGGCGTTGCGGCGCGCGGCGTGGATCGAAGTCGGCCCCGTCGTCCGGTCCGCGCCGATCTGGGAGGAGCGGGTCCTCGAAGAGCCGTTCGCCGCCGACCTCGGGCAGGAGCGACGCTCCGCGTTTCCCCGTGCATGGGAGACGGGGCCGCGTTTCGCGGCGACGTTCGAGAGGCGCCTCGACGCCGGCCTGATCGACCGCGCGCGGCTCGGCGTCTACGGAACGCTCGCCGCCCTCGGCGTCGCCGTCGTCTCCGCGATCCAGGCGTGGCGCCGCGTGCGCGGGGCCCGGTGGGTCTTCCTCGCCGCGAGCGCCGCGACGTTCGGCGCCCTGCGCGACGCGTCGCATCAGGAACGTGACTTCCTGACCGCGGCGGCCGCCGCATTCCGCGACCCGGCCCGGTATGGCACGGGCGTCGCCGAATCGACCCCCGAAGTCGCTTCGGCCCCGGTCGAATCGCGACCCGGGCCGCTCGATCCGCCGCGCCGCCCGCCGCGTCGCCCGCCGAGCGGGGAGATCACGGACTTCGGGCGCCGCGCCGCCGCACGCGAGCGGGCCGCGCTGGCGGACGCGGCCGAACGGCACGCCGAGACTGCGGCCCACGGCCTCTGGCGCGGGAGGCGCGGACGGCTGAGCGGACCGCTGCGCCCCTACCTCTGGGCCGCCGCCGTCCTCGCGTACGCCTGGGGCGTCGGCCCGGCGAGGCGGCGCGACGCGTGGATATGACCGCAGCGGCCCACGCCCGTAGCCAATCGGAGAGACGGGCCTGCTTCGACGGTCGTTCCGCGAGCGGAGTTCGCTGCGAATTGACGCTGCGGCCGCGTCCTCAGGCTTCGCTCTCGCGACGGCGCTCCGAGCTCGCCGCGTGACCGTCCCACCTCAAACGCCAACTATCTTGAAGCTCACCGTTCGCCGCGACGTTCGGATCAGGAGGATGGCGTGTTCGCGCACGCCCGCTTCGTGTTCGCCGACCTCGCGCGTCGGCGTCGAGGTCGGGTTTACGAAGTCCCGGAGAAAGGACTTTGTTGAGCGTCGGCGAACTTCTTACTTTGCGGCCGAATTGCGCGCCATGCACTACCCCCTCGTGACTGCGACTGTTCTTGCCGCGTCGGTTCTCGGCGGCGGATACGTCATCGTCCTCGCCGAGCAGGACTCGAAGCAGGCGAACCAGCAGAACGCCGCGCGGACGCCGGATGCCGCGACGCTCGCCGTCCTCGAAGAGGTCCGTGCGCTTCGAGAGCGCGGGGAATCGTCGCACGCGATCGACCGATTGACCCGGGCGGCTAACGATGCGCCGCGCAATGCCGCTCTTCGTAGATCGCTCGGCAACCTCCTCGTGCAGGAGGGTCGGTGGCGCGACGGATTCAAGGAAAGGAACGCGGCGTACGAAATCGACTGCAACGCGGCGTACGACTACCCCGCTGCAGGACCACCCCCCTCTTGCACGCCGAATCTCGCCGCCCGTATCAGCGGTGAATGCGCTGCGCTGATGAAATCGGCGGAACTCGACGCGGCAGGGATAGAACTCATCGGCGGCGCGCGACGCTGGCTTGGGGACGAGGTCGGCGCGAGAAAGGCCTTCGAAGATCTGCTCCTCACTGCCCCGAAGGCGCACGGGGCGCGTCTGGAATACGCCGCTGTATTGATCGACGCCGGACTCTACGACCTGGCGCTCGAGCAACTCGGGCTTGCAGAAGGCGCTCGGCCGGTAGCCGAGTGCGAACGACACTCGCACATTGCGGTGGTTTACCTGAACAAGAATCAAATACTGAAAGCCCTTGAGTCGTCGAAGCGCGCCGTCGCGGCGAATCCTCGATGTGCGTCGTCGCTAGGGGTCTTGGCGGAAAGCGAAATGCGCCTTGGCTCGTACGACGTCGCCATGACCCATGCGGACGCCGCGTTGGACCTGGTTCCGCACCACGTCGGTGCGACCGCGGCTAAGGCTCGCTCCCTGCTCCACCTCAAGCGGTTCCCTGAAGCCGAGAAGTGTGCGCGGGACCTGCTCGTCAAGTTCTCGCTTGCGCTCTCGGCCGAGAGTACCGCTCCGCTCTGGGCCGTCGCCGGAGAGGCGGCGGCGTTTCAAGGACAGCACCGTCGCGCGATCGAGTGGCTGACCTATGCCGTTCGCTACGACCCCTCGAACGGCGTCGCCGCCTACAATTTGGGCGTGAGTTGCTGCCATGCATCGGACAAGCCGGGCGCCGAAGCCGCTCTCGCCGCCCTTCGGAGAATTCCAGACGAGGCTCGCGCGGCCCGGCTGTGCGACGTGATCGCTTCCAGCTTTTGAGCTCGCAGAGATCGAACGGCGGAATGCCCGCGGCAGGGGCAGGGCAGACCTGACCCCGACGATCGAATCGCGGTTCAGGGACGCGGGATCGCGATGAGGCGTCGGGCGGTTCGCAAAGGACATGCGCCGCGGACAGACGAGCAAATGTCAGAGCCGCCGCGGTTCGCCTGACGCGGGCGCGCTTTGAGCGCGCGGC
>DASPNK010000601.1:0-3428 GCA_035626575.1 Planctomycetota bacterium
GCGGCGATCTGCCCGCGCTCGCCCGGGTCGCTTCGGAAGTGCTCGAGGTGCGGCTTCGCCGACTCGTAATCCTTGATCTCGGCGAGCGCCACCGCGCCCGCGAAGCGGGCGTCCGGCTCGGCGGACTGGACGAGGGCGAGCAACGCGTCCTTCGCCTGGCGCTGCCGGTCTTCGGTCAGCGCGTGGACCGCGCGCGCGAGACGCGCCTTGACCTGTCCCGGCAGCGGCTGCTCGAGGAGCTTGGCGAGGTCGCCGCCCGCTTCGTCGAGGTCGCGGTCGGTCATCAGGTCGATCGCCATGATCCGCGCGCGATCGTCCTGCGACTCCTTCACGAGGGTCACGAGCGCCTTGGCGGCCTTGCGGCGGTCGCGCAGCGCGATGAGCGCGCGGGCGGCGCCGAGCTTCACGTGGTCCTGCGACGCCGCGTCCAGCGCCTTCTCGATGTGGGGGACGGCCCGGTCGCCGAGGCGCGCCAGCTCGTCGCCGACCTTCCAGGCTTCGGCCGCGCCGCCCGTTTCGAGACGGGAAACGAGGGTTCCGACCTTCTCCGAGACCGGCGGCTCGCGGTCCTGGGCGGGAAGCGAGACGAGAACGATCCCGAGCGCCGCGGCGATGCGAAGGCGGCGCTTCGTCGGTTCCGACATGGTTCCTCGTGCTTTCTCTTGCCGTGACGTGGGACGGGTGCGCATTTTAGGGGCCGCGGGGGGTGCGGCAAGCGGACGGACCTCCGTCCGTCGCCTCCCGTCATCGACCGCGGCCTTCCGGAAAACGAAGTACGCGGCGGAAAGCTTCATCGTGGGCCGGAAACCGTCGATTCTTCTCGTCACGACCGGGGGCACTTTCGGGATGCTGCCCGGCGGCGAGGGCTTTCTTCGCAGCGTGTTGCGCGCGGCGCCCGAAGCGCGGCGGATCGCCGACCTCGACGTCCGCTCGCCGTTCGCGCTCGATTCGTCGTCCCTGACGCCCGACCATTGGGTCGCGCTCGCGCGTCTCATCGCGGCCGAGATGGATCGCTACGACGGTTTCGTGGTGACGCACGGGACCGACACCCTCGCCTATACCGCGGCGGCGTTGAGCTTCATGCTCGAGGGGCTGCGCAAGCCGGTGGTGCTCACCGGCGCGCAACGTCCGCTCGCCGAGATCCGGAACGACGCGCGCGCGAACCTGATCGACGCGGTGGAGACGGCGACCCGCGCCATCCCCGAGGTGTGCGTCGCGTTCGGCGGCGTCGTCCTGCGCGGCAACCGCTGCCGCAAATGGAGCCTGAGCGACTACCGCGCGTTCACGTCGCCCAACTTTCCGCCTCTCGGAGAGGTCGGGGCCGACTTCGCGCTTCATAAGAACCGCCTGCTGCGCCCGCGCCGGCGGTTCCGCCTGCGGCCGGAGATCGACCCGCGCGTGCTCCACCTCAAGCTGGCGCCGGGCCTCTGCGGCTCGCGCCTCGACGGTCTCGATCTTTCCACCGTGCGCGGCGTCGTCCTCGAGGCGTTCGGCGCGGGCAACGTCCCGCTCGACGGCGCGCGCGAGATCTTCCCGATGACCGAGCTGACGCGCCGCGGCGTGACCGTGCTGGTCGTGTCCGGGTCGGAGCACGGCAGGGTCGACCTCGAGCGATACGCGGGCGGCCGCGCCGCCGCGCGCGCCGCGGCCGTTTCGGGCGGGGACCTCACGGCGGAGTGCGCCGTGGTGAAGCTGATGTGCGCCCTCGGCCGTGCGAAGGATGCGCGCGCGGTGCGGCGCGAACTGCATCGCGACTGGGCCGGCGAAACGGGCTGACCCGGGACGCGGCGCCGCCTTCAGCGCGGCGCCGCGGCGGGGGCGGCCGGACGCGAGTCGGCGGACGCCGTCGGAGCGTCGGCGTCCGGATCGGATTTCAGCCACCGCACGCGGCGGCGCACCCGCAGCGCGCCGTCGCCCCGGGCGCGGTGGCGCGTTTCGGCGAAGTAGCTCCATCCGAGCAGCTCGTGGTCGCCGCCGTCGCCGACCGAAAGGACGAGGAGCCGCCGCGAGGTGCGCCCGAACGCGGCGTTGATCTTCTCGCCGTCTTCGGCGTCGTTCCGCGACACGTCGACCGGAAACCACCCGTAGCCGGGCAGCCAGACCTCCGACCAGCGGTGGTAGACGGTGTCGACGTATTCCTCGGTCTCCTCCGCCGCGCGGAACGCGGTGGCGCCGACGAACCGGCAGGGGAGTCCCGCGAGCCGGCAGAGCGCGGCGAACACGAAGTGGTACTCGCTGCACGACCCCTCGCCGGTCTCCCACACCTTCGGCGCCGGATCCCAGCGGCCGTCGCGCTTGTAGGCGAGGCGCGCGCGCACCGCTTCGTTGAGGCGCCACGCGAGATCGAGGGCGTCGGTAGCTTCGGCGCGGGCGCGGGCGGCGACGTCGCGGAGGCGCGCGTCGTGAAGGCCGTAGCGCTCGCCGTCACGCAGATAGCGGCGCGCGACGGGCCCCGGGATCGCGGTCAAGGGCAGGAGGCCGCGGCGGTCGACGCGATGCCTGCGGTCGCCGATGACGGCGACGCCCTTCCACCGGCTGACGACCTCCTCGCCGGGATGCAGCTCCGCGCGACGGAAGCGGGCGACGGCGTTCCGGTGGGCGTCGAAGACGGTCTCGGCGTCGGTGTCGACGAGCCCGCCGCGGAAGCGTTGGCCGGGTCCGTCGAGCGGCATGGCGAAGCGCGCGTCGAGGTCGACGACGTAGCCTTCGCCGGACTCGGACTCGACGTAGTGGACCTGCTCGAACTCCACGATCCGTTCGAAGGCCCCTTCGACGACGAACTCTCCGCACGGCGGCGGCGCCCAGGCGCCGAGGGTCACGGCGAGCCAGACCCAGGAAGGCATGGCGCCGAGCTTACCCCTCGATCCGGCGCGGCGCGCGGTTTGATCGGGGAAGGCGCGCCCGCTACGGTCGACGCGCCATGAGCGTCCCGCGCCGGAATCCCGGCGAGCTCGAAATCGACCTGTTCTGCAGAGGCCTGCGCATCGCGACGGGAGTCGATCTCCGCGGCGACGCCCGCGCCGTTTCGCGCACGCGCGCCGGCCTCGGCTCGGGCCTCGAGCTGGTCATCCCCGGCGACCTCAAAGACTTGTGGGTCAACGTCCCGGTGGAGGAGGACTTCGCGGCGCGGTCGCCCTACGTCCTCGAGGCGGACGCGGGCGGGCACGCGGTCAGGGACGCGCGGAACGGGGAGGTCTATCGCGTGCGGCTCCCCGCCGAGCCCGCCTGGTATCGCGGGAAGACGTCCCGCGGCGTGCTGATGAAAGAGGTGGGCGTGCTCCAGGGCACCTACCTCGGCGTGTACGTCTCCAACTCGTGCATGTTCTGGTACCGCGACGAGCCGGAGAACTGCCGCTTCTGCACCACCGGGTTCAACGTCGGCGTCAACGAGGTCGCGCAGAAGGACGTCGAGGACGTCGTCGAGACCG
>DASPNK010000602.1:0-3339 GCA_035626575.1 Planctomycetota bacterium
GCCCCTGTTGCTGACGCCGCGCGACGCGCTCGCCGCGGCCCTCGGAGTCGCCGCCATGACCGTCCAGGGAAAAGCCCTCGTCGCCGCCGTCGTGGTCGCGTGCGCGGTCGGCGTCGCCGTCGTCGCAAGGGACGACGCCGATCCGCCGCGGATCGCGGGCGTCGAAGCGGGCGCACGCGAGGCCGCGCCGCGTCCCGACGACGGAACGCCGGCGCCTGCGCGCGCCGACGCGAAGATCGCCGCGGCGCCGTACGTCGAAGAGTCCGGCGAAGCCTCCGAAATCCCGGCTTCCGCGCCGGTCGCGCCGCACGACGGCTGCACCCTGCGCGGCCGCGTGCTCGACGCCGACGGCCGCCCGGTCGCGGCGTGCGACGTCGTCGTGTCGTCGAAAGAGCTGTGCTCCGTCGTCTTCGAAGAACGCGACCTGCTCGACCGCCTCGCGCGCGGGGAACCGGGCTACCCGCCGCCGCTCGGCGCCGTCGGTCCTCCGCGCGTCGTGCGCACCGACGACGAGGGACGGTTCGCCGCCGAAGATCTTCCCGCGTCGGCGGATGCCGGCGTCGCGGCGGTATCGCCCCGCCACGGCGTCGCGACCGCCGTCGGCGTCGCGCTGAAGCCGGGCGCGGCGCACGACGTGGCGCTCGCATTCCCGCCCGCGGTGACCGTCTTCGGCCGCGTGCTCGACGACGAGGGCCGTCCGATCGAAGGGCAGTCGGTGTTCTTCATGGGCGGCCGGGGCGACGGCGCGATGTCGAGCCTGATCGGCGCGCGCACCGACGCGACGGGGACGTACCGCACGCCGCCCGTCGCGCGGGCGGAGCTCACGGCGCAGGTGCAGCGCGCGGGCTTCAAGTTCGCCCATCGCCGCATCGAGCGCATCGGTCCGGAGGAACGCGGGCGCAGGGTCGACTTCGCGCTCGAGCGCGCGCCGCAGCTCCGCGGCCGACTGCTCGCCGCCGGCGGCGGCCCGGCGCGGTTGAAGGAGACGCTGGAGGCGCGCGGGCTTACGGAACGTTCGTTCCGACCCGCGGTGCTCGGCTCCTGGGAAGATCCGGCGACGGTCGCCAACTTCCTCGACATCGGCCGCGACCGCGGCGCGGCGTCGCTCGACGACGATTCCTGGACGCTGTCGCCGAACGGCGACGCGCCGCGCTTCGTCTCGGTCTGGGTGGGCCGCGCCCTCGTGGCGTCCGAGGAGTCGCGCGGGCGCCTCGAGTTCGACCTCGTCGTCGATGCGACGAAGCTCCCCGCGCCGCCGAAGCGCACGCCGCTTCACGTGCGCGTGGTCGACGCGGCCGGCGTCCCGCTCCCGGACTCCACGGTCAGGCTCGACCGCAGGTTCGGCGCGTGGATCGTCGAACTGGAGCGCGTGATGCCGGATCCGCCCGCGGCGCCGGGGCTCCACGTCTTCCCGCGGCTCGGGCCGGGCGCGTTCACGCTCGAGGCCTCGGCGAAGGGGTACGCGTCGCGACTCTTCGACGTCGTGATCGGCGGCGGCCCGGCTGCCGCGGAAGCGACCGTCGTGCTCGCGCGTCCCGCGGGCGCCGTCGACGTCCTGGTGCGCGGCCCGGACGGCCCGCTGAACCGCGCCGCCGTCGCGCTTCACGACGCGGAGGGTCGCCCGCTGCGGTCGCCGACGCCCGCGAACGCGGAGGGTCGCGCGACGTTCGAGGGCCTCGCCGAAGGGGCGTACTTCGTGTCCGCGACGGCGGACGGGCTCGCGGGCGCGGGACGCCCGGTCCGCGTCGCCGCCGGCCGCGCGTCGGTCGCGTTGCAGCTCTCGGCCGGCGTCGCGGTCTCGATCGACCCCGAGGGCTCCCTCGGCCCGTTCACGTTCCGCTACTTCGACGAGTGCGGCGTCCCGATCCACGACGGCCTCGCGGGCGGCGGACGCACCTACGGCGACGTCGAAACCGTGCGCCTCCCGCCCGGCCCCGTGACCGTCGAAGTGCTCTGCCCCGACCACGAGCCCGCGCGCGTCGCCTTCGACGCGAAAGACGGCGCGACCGTCAAGGTTCCGCTCGTCCGCAAGGGCGGGTGACGGGCGCGCCCGGCGACCTCAGCGCTCGAACGTCTCGAAGATGCGGCGGTACTCGTCCGACCAGGACGCCGCGTCGACGAAGGCGTGCGGCTCGCAGGGGTAGAGCATCACTTCGAAGTTCGTCTTGCGAAGCTCGATCAGGCGCTGGGTGAGGCGCACCGTGTCCTGCGGAAGGACGTTGTCGTCGAGCAGCCCGTGGCAGATCAGGAGCCGGTCGCGGAGGCCCGACGCCCACGTGATCGGGCTCGCGCGCCGGTACGTCTCGGCGTCGTCCAGCGGGTCGTCGAGCAGGTTCGCCGTGTACCCCTCGTGGTAGTGCGCCCAGTCGGTCACCGGCCTGAGCGCGGCGCCGGACCGGAACACGCCGGGGTGGCGGAAGAGCGCCATGAGCGTGAGGAACCCGCCGTAGGACCCGCCGTAGCAGTGGATCCGCGCGGGATCGCATCCTTCGACCTCGACGAGATGCTTCGCGCAGGCGACGACGTCGAGCGCGTCGAGTTCGCCCACGCGGCCCTTCACCGCGGCGCGGAACGCACGCCCGTAGCCGGCCGAGCCGCGGTAGTCGACGTCGAGCGTCGTGTATCCGCGCTCGGCGAGGAAGTGGTGGAACGCGTATTCGCGCTGGTACTGCGACCACCCGTCGTGGACGTTCTGCAGGTACCCGGCGCCGTGGATGAAGACGACGCCGGGCCCGCCGCGGCGGCCGTCGGCGGGCCGGTAGATCCGCGCGGGCACGCACCCGCCTTCCGACTCGACCTGCACGATCTCCGGCGTCCGCTTGCCATCCCAGGTGAGGAACGCCGTCGACGGCGACGCGGTGACGCGCTTCGCGGCGCCGGGCTGATCGACGCTCCCGATCCACAGCTCCCACGGCGCGGCGGGCTTCGAGCGCACCTCGGCGAACCTCGCGCCGTCGGGCGAGACCACGAGGGCGCGCAATCCGCCGTCGTGCGTCAGCCTCTCCACGCCGCCCGACACGACGTCCCACCGCAACAGCTCGCGCGCGTGCGGGCCGTCGGGCGCGCCCGTGCCGAGCGCGAACGACCCGTCCGGCGCCCACCACACGGGCTCGGCCTCGTACCCGCCGGGTCCGAGGCGCCGCGCGGCGCCGGTCGCGACGTCGAGCACATAGGGGTGCATCCACCCGTCGCGCTCCGCCGTGAACGCGAAGGTGGCGCCCGTCCCGACGAACCCGTAAGCGCGGCCCAGCACCCACGCCGGGTCTTCGTCGTGATGCAGGATCTCCGTCGCGCCAGTCGCAGGCGCGACTCGCAGGAACATCCGGTGCGTGCGGTCGA
>DASPNK010000603.1:0-6898 GCA_035626575.1 Planctomycetota bacterium
CGACGTCGTGCCTCCCGCGACCGGGACGGTGTACGCCGCCAATCAGTACCTGAACGTCGTCGCCCCCGCCGCCGGGACGCTCGCGCTCGGCGTGATCACGCTGCAGCCCGGGTTCACCCTCACCGGGACGGTGCTCTCTCCCGGAGGCGCGCCGCTCTCCGGAGCGGACACCGACGTCTACGTCGCCGCGACGGGGCAGAAGCTCCTCACGCCCAACGACAACACCAACGCGTCGGGCGTCTACTCCGTCGTCGTGCCCGCCGGCGTCTACAACGTCGCGGCCGACGCGCCGGCGGGGCAGCTCTTCGCCACCGCGACGGTGACGAACGTGACCGTCGCCGGCCCAGGAGCGACGACGGCGCCGACGATCCAATTGCTGCCGGGCTTCCTCCTCAACGGCGTCGTGACGGCGACCGTCGGCGGCGCGCCCGTCCCGAACGTCGACATCGACGTCACGCACCAGCTCACCGGCGTGCGGGTGCCGACGCCCGACGACCTCACCGACGCGACGGGCGCGTTCGGCGTCGTGGTGCCGGCGGGGCTCTTCCGCGTCTCGTTCGCGCCGGCGCCCGGCGTCCTGCTCGTCGCGCGGCAGATGGAAAACGTGCTGATCGTCGCGAACCTCAACGCCGGCGTGCTGACGCTCGATCCGGGCTTCGCGCTGTCGGGCACGGTGCTCGGGCCGGGCGCCGGGCCGGTGGTCGGCGCCGACATCAACGTGGACGCCGTCCTCGGCTCGCTCCGCATCTACACGCCGTACGACGCCACGACGGCGGGCGGCGCCTGGTCGGTGGTCGTGCCGGCGGGGACCTACATGGTGACCGCCTCGGCGCCGGCCGGTTCGACGCTCGCGCCCGCGCAGGTCGGGCCGGTCGTCGTCGGCGGCCCGACGTCGGCGCCGACGCACAACCTTCCGCAGGGCGTCGTCTTCTCCGGCGCGGTGACGGGGTTCAACGGACTCCCGGAGAACGGCGCGGCGATCAGGCTGTTCCAGCCCGGAACGACGAACGCCGTCGTCGTCGTCGACAACCGCACGGCGCCGACCGGCGCGTATGCGTTCAACGTCCCGCCGGGGACGTACGACGTCGTCGTCGAGCCGTCGCACGCGAGCCTGTCGAAGCGCACGACGTACCCGTCGCTCGGCCTCTTCGGCCCGACGACGTTCAACCCCGCGCTCTCGATGGCGCTCGTCTCCTGCTACGCGGTCTCGACCTTCTCCGGGCCGACGTTCGTGCCGCAGGGGCAGCCGGCGTGGCTCGACCTCGCGATGTGGGCGCCGAATCCGGCCCGGCCCGTGCCGCCGTTGCAGGTGTCGCTGGCCTTCGTCGATCCCGCCGGCGGCGAGACTTTCCTCGTCCCGCCGACCGTGCTCCCGCTTTCCCCCGGCGCCTTCGCCGCGCTGATCGCCGCGCCGTTCGTCCCGCCGACGCAGCCCGCCGCGTGGCTCGGCTTCCCGTCGCGCGTCCGGTTCCGCGTCGTCGACGCGACGACCGGCGTCGAGATCGACCGCGACGACGTCGTGGTCACGGTGTTCTGAGGCGCCGCCGTGAAGCCGATCCCCGAAACGCGCGCCGAGCGCGTACTGATCTACAGCCACGACACCTACGGTCTCGGGCACCTGCGCCGGAGCCTCGCGATCGCGGAGCGCCTGCTCCGCGGCGCGCCCCGGCGGTCGGTGCTGATCGCCACCGGCTCGCCGCGCGCGCCGTCGTTCGACACGACGCCGGGTTGCGACCTGCTCAAGCTCCCGTGCGTTCTGAAGCAGCCCGACGGCGGCTACGCCGCGCGCACGCTGCGCACGGACGTCGCCGATCTCGCGGCGTTGCGGTCGGCGCTCCTGCGCACGGCGGCGGCGGCGTTCGCGCCCGACCTCGTCCTGGTCGACCACTCACCCCTCGGGTGGCGGGGCGAGCTTCTGCCGATGTTCGAAGACCTCGCGCGCGCGCCGCGGCGGCCGCGCCTCGTGCTGGGGCTCCGCGACGTCGTCGACGACGCCGAGACCGTGCGCGCGTGCTGGATGAAGGAAGGCGTGTGGCCGCGCATCGACGGTCTCTACGACCGCGTGCTCGTCTACGGCGACCCGACGGTGACCGCGACCGCGCAGGAGCTGGGGCTCGTCGACCGCCTGGGCGACCGCCTCACCTTCACGGGCTACCTCGGCCGGCCGCTTCCCCGCATCCCGTCGACCGATCCGCGACCGATGGTGCTCGTGACCACCGGCGGCGGCGGGGACGGCGGGCAGGTGCTGCGCGCGGCGGCGGCCTACCTCGAGTCGAACCCGCGCCCCGATCTCCGCTTCACGGCGGTCGCCGGCCCGTTCCTCTCGCCCGACCGCGCCGAGGAGCTGAGCCGGCGCTTCGCGGCCGCAGGCGCCGCCGTCGACTTCCGCGGCTTCGCGCCCGACATGGACCGGCTGTGGGGCGAAGCGCGCGCGGCGATCGCCATGGCCGGGTACAACAGCGCCGTGGAGGCGCTTTCCGCCCGGACGCCGACGCTCTTCATCCCGCGGACCGCGCCGCGCCTCGAACAAGCGTTGCGCGCCGAGCGCCTCGCCGCCGCCGCGCCGTGCCTCGAAACGCTGCGCGTCGAGCAGGCGACCCCCGCGGCGATCGGCGCCTTCCTCGACCGCGCGCTCGCGACGTCCCACGAGTGCTGCTGCCCGCGCTTCGCGCTGGACGGTCTCGACCGCACCGCGCAGGCCTGCGAGGAGGAGCTGGCGCGAGGCGCGGCGACGCGCGCGCGGCCCGTCGGAGCGACTTCGGGGGTCGGACGGTGATCCCGAACGACGCGCTGCGGGTCGGCTACGTGCTCAAGAAGTACCCGCGTCTCTCCGAGACGTTCATCCTCAACGAGATCCTCGGGCTCGAAGCGGCGGGCGTCGAGACGACGGTGTACTCGACCACGGCCGCCGACGAAGGGCGCTTTCACGCCGATCTCGCGCGGGTGAAGGCCGACGTGACCTACCTGCCCGCCTTCGGCTCGGCCGCGACGCTCGGCGCCTTCGAGGCGCTCCGCGACCTCAAGCCGCCGGCCGAAGCGTGGGAGCGCGCGCTGGCGTTCGCGGCGCGGCTGCCGGCGGAGCGCCGCGCCGGCCTGCTGGTCCACGGGCTGCGCGTCGCGATCGACGCGCGCCGCCGACGCCTCGACCACCTCCACGCGCACTTCATGACGGTTGCGGCGCACGTCGCGTACGTCGCGCATCTCGTCGGCGGCCTGCCGTTCAGCGTCACGGCCCACGCCAAAGACGTCTATCGGAACGCCGTCGACGCGGACGTCTTCGCCGAGATCGCGGGTCGCGCGCGCGCCGTGATCACGGTGTGCGACTACAACCGCCGCTTCATCGAGGAGCGTCTGCTCAAGGGGCGTCCGGCGCGGCTGCTGCGCGTCTACAACGGCCTGCCGCTGGCGGGCCTCGAAGTCGGTCCCGGGCCGCGCGAGCGCGACCTCGTGATCGGCGTCGGCCGCCTCGTGCCGAAGAAGGGCTTCGACCGGTTGGTCGCCGCGTGCGCCGAACTCAAGCGGCGCGGCGCGCCCGCGCGGTTCGTCCTCGTCGGCGACGGCGAAGAGCGGGGGCGCGTCGCCGAAGCGGTCCGCGCGCACGACGTCGCGGATCGCTTCGAGCTCGTCGGAGCGCTTCCGCGCGAAGAGGTGCTGCGACTCATGGGCCGCGCGCGCGTCCTCGCCGCGCCGTGCGTCCGCGACGACGACGGCAACCAGGACGCGTTGCCGACGGTGCTGCTCGAGGCGCTCGCCGCGGGCCTGCCATCGGTCGCCACGCCGGTCGCCGGAGTCCCGGAGATCGTGGAGAACGGCGCCGAAGGGTTGCTCGTGCCCGAAGACGACGCCGTCGCGCTGGCCGACGGCTTGCAGCGCCTGCTGACCGACGACGCGTTGTGGGCGCGCTGCTCCGCGGCCGGCCCGCGCAAGGCCGCCGCGCGCTTCGACCGCGCATCGACGCTGCCGGAGCTCGTCGCGGTGTTCCGAGGGTCGGCGTGAAGATCTTCCACGTCTGCGCCGATCCGGGAGTGGCCGTCGACGGCGCGAAAGGCGCCGCCGCGCACTTCCGCTCGCTGCACGCCGCGCTGGCGCGGGCGGGGTGCGACGTCACGGCGTTCGTCGCCCGTCCGCCCCGCAGGGCCGAATCGTTCCCCGGGCGCACTCAGCCCGCGGAGCGTCTCCGCGAGGAGGCGCGTCGGTCGCGGCCCGACCTGATCCTCGAGCGCTATGCGCTGGGCGCGACGGAAGGGCTCGACGTCGCGCGCCTCGTCGACGCGCGATTCGCCCTCGAAGTCAACGCGCCCCTGGTGGACGAGGCGTCGGCCCACCGGCCGGGGACCGTCAAGCCCGGCGACGTCGCCGCCGAAGCCCGGCTGTTCCGCGAGTCCGGCCTCGTGCTCCCGGTCTCCGCGCCCCTTGCGCGGTTCGTCGAAGGCGTGCGCGAGTCCGAGCGCGGCGTCCACGTCCTCCGCAACGGCTTCGAGAGCGCGCTGTTCGCGGACGCCGCGACGCCGCGCGAGCGCGACGGCGGCGAGCTCGAGATCGCGTTCCTCGGACGGCCTCGACCGTGGCACGGCGCGGCGCGCCTGCCTCCGCTGGTCGCCGAGCTGCGGCGGCGCGGCGTGCCCGCGCGCTGCGTCGTCGTCGGCGGCGGCGACGGGGCGGACGCGCTCCGCGCGGAGACGGAACGCCTCGGGCTCGCGTCGTGGTTCGAGTTCACCGGCGATCTTCCGCAGGCGACGGCCGTCGCGCGTTTCCGCCGCGCCGACCTTGCGGTCGCGCCGTATCCGCCGCTCGCGTTCTTCTACTTCTGCCCGCTCAAGGTCGTCGAAGCGCTCGCGGCCGGCGTCGCGCTGGTCACGGTGGCGCAGGGCGACATCCCCGAAATCGTCGGCGACGCCGCGGTCCTCGTCGACGCCGCCGACAAGGGCGGCTTCGTCGACGCCTGCGAGGCGCTGCTCCGCGATCCGGCGCGCCGCGCCGCCCTCGCCGCGCGCGGTCGCGAGCGCGCGTTCGCCGCGTTCACCTGGGACCGCGTCGCCGAGAGGCTGCTCGCGCTCGTACGGGGGTCCGCCGCGTCGTGACGCCCCGGCTGCTCCTCCGCGGCTTCTCGGCGTTCAAGAGCGTCGACCTCGCGACGCTCCGCGAAGCGATCCGCACCTTCGGGCCGCTGCTCCGCGATCAGCGCCGTCGCATGCTGCTGGCCGCGGTCCTCGCCCCTCTGGCCGCGGCGCTCGAGGTCCTCCGGCCATGGCCGCTCAAGTGGGTCGTCGACCGGCTTTTCGGCGTCGCGCCGACCGGACCGTCGTCGGACGCGCTTTCGAGCGACGCCTGGCTGCTCCTTTCCGGCGGCGCGGTCGTCGTCGCCTCGTTCCTCATCGGGCGCCTGCACGTCTGGCAGGTGACGCAGACGTCGGAGGTCGGCCGCAGAGCGACGGTCCGCGTGCGGCGTCTCGTGTTCGAGCGCGTGACGCGCCTCGGCCTCGACGTCCACGCGACGCATCGCACCGGCGACCTCCTCACGCGCCTCACCGGCGACGTCGCCGCGGTGCGGGACCTGCTGCTGACGTCGTGGCTCAATCTCGGCGCGCGCCTCACCACCTTCCTCGGCGCGGTGATCGCCATGGCCGCGCTCGACCCGATGTCGGCGCTGCTCGCGATCGCGCCGTTCCCGCTGCTGATGGTCGCCGTGCGCGGCAAGGCGAACCGGCTTTCGCAGCAGACCCGCAAGCAGCGCCGGGAGGAAGGCGCCGCCACGAGCTTCGCCGCCGAAGCGCTCCGCAACGTCCGGGTGGTGAAGGCGTTCTCGGCCGAAGACCGCGTGGTGCGCACCTACGTCCACGACAGCCGCACCGGCGAGCGCACCGGCGCCGAAGCGGCCAGAACCGCCGCCCGCATGGCCGAGACCGCCGAGCAGCTCACGGGCCTCGGCCTCGCCGCCGTCCTCGCCTTTGCGGCGCACGGCGCGATGCAGGGGCGCCTCACGCCCGGCGACCTCGTGCTGCTCCTCTCGTACGCGCGTTCCCTCTACAAACCGCTGCGCGGGCTGTCGCGCGAAGGCGGACGCCTCGCGAAGGCGGTCGCGTCGGCGGACCGTCTGCTCGAGCTTCTGAGGCTCCCGGTGGAAGATCGCGACCGCGGCGCGCCGGCGCCAGCGTTCGCGGGCGAAGTCGAGTTCGCCGGCGTGACCGCGGGCTACGAGCCCGGCCGTCCGGCGGTCGCCGGGCTCGACCTCCGGATCGCCCCCGGCGAGCTCGCGGTCTTCCGCGGACCGAACGGCGCCGGGAAGTCGACCGCGGTCAACCTGCTGCTCCGACTCCTCGAGCCGACGCGCGGCGAAGTCCGCGTGGACGGCGCGCCGGCGACGGCGTGGCGCCTCGCCGACTACCGCTCGCGGCTCGCCTACGTCCCCCAGGACTTCACGCTCTTCGGCGGGACGATCGAGGAGAACGTGCTCTTCGGAAAGCCCGACGCGACGCCGGAGGACGTGGCCGCGGCGCTCGACGCGGCATCGGCCTCGGAGTTCGTCGCGCGCCTCCCGGACGGCGCCGCGACGTCGCTCGGCGAGGGCGGCGCCACGCTCTCCGGCGGCGAGCGCCGCCGGCTGATGCTCGCGCGCGCGGCCGTGCGCGACGCGCGCATCCTCGTGCTCGACGAACCGTTCGCCGGACTCGACCCCGAGGCCCGCGAGACGGTCGCGCGGGCGATCCGCCGCATCGCCGCAGGACGCACCGCGATCGTCGTGACGCACGAAGCCGTGGACGAGCTGGCGCCCGACGTGGTCTTCACCTTCGACGCGGGGCGCGTCGTCGACGCCGCGCGTCCCGCCGAGGCGCGGGGCGCGCCGTGACCGTCGACGCCGGCTGGACGGACGACGCGGAACGGCTCGCGCGGCTACGTG
>DASPNK010000604.1:0-2664 GCA_035626575.1 Planctomycetota bacterium
AACGGCAGGTCGAGGCCGCCCGCGCGCACGTCGGCGAAAGAGTCGCCTCCCGTCGTTGAAACCGCCGTCCGCGAACGGCGGAACGCCGGTTGCGAAGGACGGAGCGACGCCCGGCGAGTCCCCTCGCCGCGCGTGAGACCCGGTACGAGAGTCCGCGGCGGCGACGACGGCGCAGGAGCGCCGGGCGCCGACGCGACGGGCGCTGCGGCGCCGTCGCGGAACGCCGCGGAGATCGACCGCGACCGGCGAGCTTCGGCTCCCGGGCGACGAGAGGACGGAGGTTCGCGCGCGCCGCCGGCGACGGCGGCGCGCGCGGACGTCCGGTGCGTTCGTGGGAGGCTCCCCGCCGGGCGGCGGGCCGTCGAGCGTCGAGCCCGTCGGCGGCTCGCGCGGCGGGGAGCTCTCCCTTTTTCGCCGCTATCATCCGCCGCGCGACCCGCCGCGCTCCGCACCATGAAACCACGCATCGGCCCGTCCGCCGTCGCCGCCGCGACCCTCGCGCTCTTCCTTGCCGCCGCCTGCGCGCGCGCGAAAGACGACGTTCCGCCCGACGCCGCGACGCCGTCGGCGTCCGACGCCTCCGCCGCGCCGCCTTCGGCCGCGGCGTCCGGCGGCGCTCCGTCGAGCGTCGACGCCCCGCCCGCGGCGCCGACCGCCTCGCCCTCGACCCCCGCGCCCGCCGACGCGCCGAAGCTGTCGCTGCACGACGGCATGGAGGCGCTCAGCGACGCCGGGACCGAGGAAGCGCTGGAGACCTGGGCGAAGGGCGGCGCGGTCGATTTCGACGCCGCGGCGAAGCTCGGCGCGCTGATTCGGACGACGCAGGCACGGATCGACTGGTCCACCGCGAAGAAGCGCGACCGCAATCCCGCCGACTTCGACCGCATCGTCGTCGACGTGCAGGACCTCTGCTTCGAGCTGGAAAAGGCCGCGGCGGCCCGCGACGCCGCGCAGGTCGGCAAGGTCTCCGACCGGCTGGTCCAGCGCTGCGTGGACTGCCACCTGGCCTACAAGTGAACGGGCAGGTCGCCGCCCTCTGGCGCGCGACCGTCGCGCACGTCCCGCGCGACCCGTTCGTGCACGGCCCCGACGCGCTCGAGATCGCGCGCGACGGCGGGCTGGCGATCGACGCGGCGGGGCGCGTCGTCGCCGCGGGCGCCTTCGAGCGGGTGCGCGCCGAACACGGCGTCGCCCGGGTCGTCGACCGGCGCGGCGCGTGGATCCTCCCGGGTTTCGTCGACCTGCACGTCCACTTTCCGCAGACCTGGATCGTCGCCTCCCGCGGCGAGCGGCTGCTCGACTGGCTCGAGCGCTACGTCTTCCCCGAGGAGGCCAAGTACGCCGACCCGGCCTACGCGCGGCGCGCGGCGACGACGTTCTTCGACCAGCTCGTGCGGAACGGAACCACGACCGCGCTGGCGTTCGGGTCTCATGACGCGACCGCGACCGCGATCGCGTTCGAAGAGGCGGCGCGGCGGCGCGTTCGCGTCGCGCTCGGCAAGACGCTCCACGGACGCGGCGCGCCCGCGCCGCTGCTCGACCGACCCGCCGAGGCGGCGGACGCCTGCCGCGCGTTGATCGCCGACTGGCACGGCCGGGGCAAGGCGCGCTACGCCGTGACGCCGCGCTTCGCCCTGACGTCGACGCCCGACGTGTTCTCGCTCTGCCGCCGCCTCCTCGCGGAGCGGCCGGACCTCGCCGTCACGACGCATGTCGCCGAAAACGTCGAGGAGATCGCGCTTACGCGCGCGGCGTTTCCCGAGGCGGCCCATTACGTCGACGTGTACGCCCGCGAGGGGCTGCTCGGGCCGAGGACGGTCCTCGCGCACGGCGTGCGGCTCGACGACGCGGAGCGCCGCGCGTTGCGCGACGCGGGCGCCGCGCTGGCGCATTGCCCGTCGAGCAACTTCTTCCTCGGAAGCGGCGTCTTCGACGCGCGCGCGACGGCGGCGACGGGCGTGCGCTTCGGCCTCGGCACGGACGTCGGCGCCGGCACGGGGTTCTCGCTGCTCGGCGAATGCGACCACGCCTACAAGGCGTCGGCGCTGCGAGGCGGCGCGCCGCTCGGTCCGGCGGAGCTGCTCTACCTCGCCACGCGCGCGGGCGCCGAGGCGCTCGGCGGCGCGGACGCCTTCGGCGACTTCGCGCCGGGCAAGGCGGCCGATTTCGTCGTGGTCGATCCTTCGCGGGACGGGTACCTGGCGGAGCGCACGGCGGCGGCGCCGGACGACCGCGACGCGCTCTTCGCGCTGCTCGTGCTCGCGCGCGGCGCCGCCGTGCGGGAGACGGTGATCGACGGCGTCGCGGAGTTCCGCGCCGACGTCCGGGACGACGACGCGCCGGTCAGACCGGCGTGATCGAGAGGTCGAACTCGAACACGTCGCCGGGCGCGAGCCGCTCGATCCCCTCCTTGACGGCGACGTCCGGCCCGTCGCCGACGGCCGAGGCGACGCCGCGCCACGGCTCGAGGCAGATGAACGGGGCGCCGGGCTTCGTCCAGATCCCGAGCCAGGTGATTTCGGTGAACGCGAGCTTCACCTTCCGCGGCGAGCCTTCGGCTTCGAGCGCGAGCTCCCGGACCTTGGGATCCTGAAGCACGATCGCGTCCTTTTCGAAGAGCCGGTCTTCAAGAACGAGATGCGGGCCGTTCAGGGCCGGCTCGGC
>DASPNK010000605.1:0-4877 GCA_035626575.1 Planctomycetota bacterium
CGGCCCGCGCGTGCGCATCGTCCTGTCGCGCCGCCATCCCGACCTCGTCCGCCGGCTGTTCGAGCTGGAAGTCCCCGAAATCGCCGGCGGCATCATCGAGATCCGCCACATGGCCCGCGAGCCCGGATACCGCAGCAAGATCGCGGTCTCTTCCCGCGACCCGAAGATCGACTGCGTCGGCGCGTGCGTCGGCGTGCGCGGCGGACGCATCCGCAACATCATCGAAGAGCTGAACAACGAGAAGATCGACATCATCCGCTGGAACGACTCGGCGGAGGTGCTGATCATGAACGCCCTGAAGCCCGCCGAAATCCAGAGCCTCACGCTCAACGACGACACGAAGAGCGCGGAGGTGGTGGTCGCTGACGACCAGCTTTCGCTGGCCATCGGGAAGAAGGGGCAGAACGTGCGCCTGGCCGCGAAACTCACCGGCTGGGACATCAACATCGTCGCCGCGTCGGACGCCTCGGTGCAGGCGTCGGCCACGGCGTACGAGGAAGGCGAGCAGGACGAAGGCGACGCGGAGACGGCCGCGGCCCCCGAGCCGGAGGTCGCAGGCTGAAGCGGCGGGACGACGCGAGACGCGTCGTCCGACGCGGTACGAACGAACGGCACATATGGCGAAGATCCGGGTCCACCAGCTCGCGAAGGAATACGACCTCGACTCGAAGGTCGTGATGGATACTGCGTACGCGCACGGCATCGAGGTGAAGAACCACATGTCGGCGCTGGAGCAGTCCGACGAGTTCATGCTCCGCGCGTACCTCGAGGAGTTGCGGAAGAAGCCGGCCCCCGCGCCGGCGCCCGCCGCCGAGGAAGCGCCGGCCGAAGCCCCGGTCGATTCGTTCATCATGCCGGACGAGCCGGACGAGGCGCCGCCGCCCCGTTTCGAGCCGCGCCCCGCGCGCGAGGTGCGCGTCCAGCGCCCGTCGCCGCCGCCCCCTCCGGCGGAGCCCGCGCCCGCCGCCGCCGCGCCGCCGTTCACGCCCGCGGCGCCCGAGCCGACGATGATCCCGCCCGCCGCCGCGGCGTACGCGCCGCCGGCGCCGCCGCCCTTCGTCGAACCCCCGCGCCCTGTGCACCGCTCGGTCACCGTGCGGATGCCCGGCGCGCCGCGCGAAGCCGAGATCCCGCCGGCGGCGGAGGCCTCCCCTCCCGCCGCGCCGCCGCCGCCGCGCTCGGTCACCGTGCGGCAGAACGTCGGTGCGGCGCCGATGTCTCCTCCTATCCAGCGGCCCGATACCGCAGGCCTGCCTCCCCGACGTACCGGCGAGATCCTCGGCCGCCGGGAAATCACCGTGCGTCCGCCCGAAGCGGCGCCGATGAACCGCGCCTCCCAGGGCGGCTCCGGCCTCATCGTCACGCGCCAGGAAGGCAACAAGCGCACCTTCGTCATGACCGGCCCCGGCCGCAGGCCCGGCGGCGGTCAGACGGCGCCCGGCGCGCCCCGCCCGCCCGGCAGGTTCGGTCCGCCCGGCCGCTTCGGCGGCCCGCCCGGGCGCGGTCCGATGGGTCGCGGCCCGCGAGGCGTCGGCGGACCTTCGGGCCTTCAGCAGCAGACCGGCCCCAAGAAGATCGAGATCCAGCTCCCGATCACCGTCAAGGCGCTTTCCGAAGCGCTGGGCGTGAAGGTCAGCGACATCGTCAAGAAGCTGTTCGTCGACCACCGCATCGCCGCGAAGATCAACGACCAGCTCAATCAGGACACCGTCGAGCTGCTCGGCCTCGAGTTCAACGCCGAGATCACGGTCAAGGCGGCGGCCGACCTCGAGCAGGACACGATGAAGGAGATCGAAGCCTCCTTCACGGACGACCCGGCCGACCTCGTGCCCCGCGCCCCGGTGGTGACCGTGCTGGGCCACGTCGACCACGGCAAGACGTCGCTGCTCGACGCCATCCGCAAGACCACCGTCGCCGCGCGCGAGCACGGCGGCATCACGCAGCACATCGGGGCCAGCCTCGTCGACGTCGGCGACCGGTCGGTCGTCTTCGTCGACACGCCCGGTCACAAGGCGTTTACCGAGATGCGCGCCCGCGGCGCCCAGGTGACCGACGTGGTCGTGCTGGTGGTCGCGGCCGACGACGGCGTCATGCCGCAGACGAAGGAGGCGATCGCCCACGCCCGCGCGGCGAACGTGCCGATCGTCGTCGCCTGCACCAAGATCGACAAGCCCGGCGCCAATCCCCAGAAGGTCCGCCAGGAGCTGACCAACGAGGGCCTGCAGCCCGAGGAATGGGGCGGCCAGACGCAGTTCATCGACGTCTCGTCGGTGACCGGCCAGGGCGTCCCCGAGCTGCTTGAGCGCCTCGCGCTCGAGTCCGACGTCCTCGAGCTGAAGTCGAACCCCAAGCGCCCGGCGAACGGCATCTGCCTCGAAGCCGAGCAGAGCCGCGGCGAAGGCAACATCGCCCGCGTCCTCATCGGCAACGGCACCCTGAAGAAGGGCGACGTCTTCCTCTGCGGCACCGCCTACGGCCGCGTGCGCGCCATCAAGAACGACAAGGGCAAGTTCATCCTCGAAGCGGGTCCGTCGACGCCGGTCGAGATTCCCGGCCTCAACGAACTGCCGAAGGCGGGCGACAAGTTCATGGTCCTCGACGACATCGAGAAGGCGAAAGCCCTCGCCGACAAGCGTCGTCAGACCATCCGCGAGCAGGAGCTCGCCAAGCAGTCGCACGTCACGCTCGAGAAGCTCTTCGAGAAGCTGGAGGGCGACACCCTCAAGCTCATCCTCAAGACCGACGTCACCGGCTCGCTCGAGGTGCTCAAGAAGGAGATCGCCGACCTCAAGCACCCGGAGATCCGCCCGGAGATCATCCACGCGGCGGTCGGCGGCATCACCGAGACCGACGTCACGCTGGCCGACGCCTCGGACGCGATCATCCTCGGATTCCACGTCTCGGCCGACCTGGCGTCGCGCGCCCTCGCCGACGAGAAGAAGGTCGAGATCCGGATCTACCAGGTCATCTACAAGCTGATCGAGGAGATCCGCGACGCGCTCGAAGGCCGCCTCAAGCCGGAGGAGCGAGAGAACATCGTCGGCCGCGCCGAGGTCAAGCAGATCTGGAAGGTCAGCCGCATCGGCACGATCGCGGGCTGCATCGTGGTCAGCGGCGTCCTGAAGCGGTCGTCGCGCGTCCGCGTCTCGCGCGGCGGCATCGTGCTGCACGACGGCGAGCTCGGCTCGCTGAAGCGCGTCAAGGACGACGTGCGCGAGGTCGTCCAGGGGTTCGAGTGCGGTCTCACCGTGTCGAACTTCGACAAGCTCGAACCGGGCGACGTGATCGAGGCGTACGAGATCGAGAAGATCAAGCGCACGCTGGACGGCTGACCGGGGCGCGACGATGGCGGGCCCCGGACTCGAGCGCCTCCAGGAGCAGATTCGCGCCAAGGTGGCGATGACGGTGCTGCGGGACCTTTCGGACCCGCGGCTCGGAATGGTCACCATCATCAAGGTGCGGCTCACCGCCGACCTCGAGCACGTGAAGGTCTACTGGTCGACGCTCGACGAAGGGCCGAAGCGCCGCCGCACCGAAGACGCGCTACGCTCGGCGCGCGGGTTCGTGCAGCGCGAAGTGGCGTCGATGCTCCGCACGCGGAAGGCGCCGCATCTCGAGTTCGTGTTCGATCCGTCGGTGGAGGGCGCCGCGCGCGTGACGCAGCTCATCGACGACGCGACGCAGCAGGACGCCGCGCGCCGCTCCGCCTCCGGCGACGAGGCGCCCGAAGGCGACGCCGCGCCGCAGGATCCCGACGAGCCGCCGCGGGCTCCCTGAGCCGGCCTCCGGCGCCGCGCCCATGGCCGAGGCCGAGACCTTCCGCAACATCGTCGTCGTCCGCCTCTCCGCCTTCGGCGACGTCGTGCTCGCCCTGCCGGCGCTCGCCGCCCTGCGCGCCGCGTTCCCCGAGGCGCGCATCTCCTGGATCGTCGAAGACCGCTGCGCGGCGCTGCTGCGCGGACATCCGCATCTCGACGAAGTGATCGAGATCCCGCGCGCGACGTGGGCGCGCGGCTCGGCGCTGCGGCGCGGCCTCCGCGCGACCGCGGCGCTCCTCCGCCTCGCGGTCGCGGTGAAGAAACGCCGCTTCGACCTCGCCGTCGACCTTCAGGGCAACCTGAAGAGCGGCTTCGCGACGCGGTTCACCTTCGCGCCCGTGCGGCTCGGATTCGGGCGGCGCGACACCGGCGAGCCCAACTGGCTCTTCACCAATCGTCGGCTGGATCTCGGCGGCGCGCCCTTCCACCGCGCCGACCGCGACCTCCTGCTGCTCGGCCGGGTCGGCGTCCCGTTCGTGCGACGCCGCGCCGTCGTGCCCGTCGCGCCGGCCGACGCCGCGCCCGCCGAGACGTTCCTCGCCGCGCTCCCGGGCGCGGGCCCGCTCGTCGCGCTGCACGCCGGCACGAGCGCGTTCATGCCCCACAAGCGCTGGCCCGCCGAGCGGTACGGCGCCCTCGCGCGGCGGCTCCGGGACGCGGCGGGCGCGCGGTCGATCGCGACGTGGGGCAAGGAGGACCGCGACCTCGCGGAGCGCGTCGTCGCGACCTCGGACGGCGCGGCGGTCCTCGCGCCCGACCTTCCTTCGACGCGCGCGCTGGCGGGATTGCTCAGGCGCGTCGATCTCGTCGTGGGGGGCGACACCGGCCCGACCCACCTCGCCGACGTCCTCGGCGTTCCCGTGGTGATGGTGTTCGGGCCCACCGATCCGCGCCTCTACCACCCCTACGGGCGCCCCGACCGCGCGCTCTACCGCAAGGTCCCCTGCTCGCCGTGCCGCTTCCGCGAATGCCCGGACCGCGTGTGTCTCGACGGCGTCGAAGGAGACCGCGTGTTCGAGGTCTGCCGCGAGGCGCTCGCGGTCGCCGAGCCGATCAGGT
>DASPNK010000606.1:0-2479 GCA_035626575.1 Planctomycetota bacterium
ATTCGCCGAGAGGTTCGTGCTCACGGTGCGCCGGGAAGTCACCGACCGCATGGTCTTCTTCGGCGCCGATTCGCTGCGGCGGGCGCTCGGTGAGCACCGCCGGCACTACAACGCCGAGCGGAATCATCAGGGCGTCGGCAATGAGCTCATCGCGCCCGTCGACGCCGTCGGCGTCTCGGTAGGGCGCGTTGAACGGCGCAAGCGTCTCGGCGGAATTCTCGTAAGCGGTCGACGAACCGCACCTCCCGACGGCCGTTCTGGCGCGTGACGATTGGCGCTTCCCGAGGAGCGCCCGATGGAATCTGGTCGAATTGAACGGCGGCGGGGCGGAACGCGCAGATCCGCCGACACCTGGCGGACGTTGATCGCGGAACAGGAGCGCAGCGGCCTCGGCGTAGCCGCATTCGCCGCCGCGCGCGGCGTGAGGCCCGCGACGTTGTCGTGGTGGAAGTCCGAGTTCCGGCGTCGCGACGGAGCGAGGCGGCCGGACGCGACGCAGTTCGTCGAACTCGTCGCACCGCGTCCCGGTCCGATGACGGCCGGCGGGTTCGAAGCGGTCCTTCGCTCGGGAGTCGTGTTGCGCGCCGCCGCGGACGTCGACGTCGAGGCGTTTGCGCGCTGCGCCGCGGCGTTGGAGCGCGCGTGCTGACGCTGCCGCCCGCGACGCGGATCTACGTCGCGCTCGGGCCTACCGACATGCGCAAGCAGTTCGACGGGCTGATCGCCGCGGCGCGCGACGTTCTCAAGGCCGACCCGATGAGCGGTCACGTCTTCGCGTTCTGCAACCGTCGCCGCGACCGGTTGAAGCTGCTCTTCTTCGACCGGACGGGCTTCTGGCTCTGCGCGAAGCGGCTCGAAGGCGGCACGTTCGCGTGGCCGACGACGTAGGACGGCGCGGCGCGGAGCGAGTGGCGCGCGGAGGATCTCGCGTTGCTGTTGAGCGGCGCGGATCCTGCGAAGTCGGTGCGGCGGAAGTGGTGGTCGCGGGAGGTCGTCGCCTCCGGCTGAAAAAAGTTCGAAGATTCGGCGCCGGCTCGGATCGAGGCTGCTTCTATACCGGCGTGGACGCGGTCGAAAACGACGACGCCGATGCGCTGCGCGACCGGTTGTCGCGGGAGCGCGAGGCGAAGGCGGACGCGGAGCTTCGCGCCGCGAAGGCGGCATGCGAAGTGGAGCGCCTGACCGCCGCGCTCGCCGCGGCCGAGGCGCAGCGCGACGCACTGCAGAGGCGTCTCGACGGTTGCTCCGCGAGCTGCACCGCCCCAAGGCGGAGAAGGTCGACCCCGAGGAGATCGAGCGCGCCTTCGTCGCCGAGTTCGGGCCGGAGGACCCCGACCCGGTCGCGGCGGCGCCGGACGCCCCCGACGACGAAGAGACGCCCGCGACGAAGCGGGAGCGCAGGAAACACCCGGGTCGGCGCAAACTCCCCGAGCACCTCGAGCGGACGACGGTCGAAGAACGCCCCCCGGCGCAGGGGTGCTGCGGCGAGCCGATGAAGGACGCCGGCGTGGAGGTCTTCGACCAGCTCGACTACGTCAAAGCGCACTTCCGCGTGCGACGCGTCCTCCGACGCAAGCTCGCGTGCGCCGTGCGGGACCACCGCGTGATCCGGCCGGGCCCGCCGCCCGACCATCCGCTCGAGCGTTGCGGAGCCACGGTGGCGCTCCTCGCGAAGGTCGTCGTCGAGAAGTACGACCGGCACGTTCCGTTGAACCGGCAATGCGAAGAGGCCGCACGGCAGGACGTGCCGCTGAGCAAAGCGACGCTCTGCGGCTGGCTCTCCGAGCTCGCCTTCGTCCTCGCGCCGATCGACCGCGAGATGAGGAGGCGCGTCGCCGCGGGCGACCGCGTGAACTTCGACGACACCGGGATCGTCGTGCTCGATCCGTCGGCGCCGGGCGGCTCGCGCACGGCGCACGTCTGGGCGTACCTCGGCGGCGAAGGCGACGCGGTCTTCGACTACACGCCGGCCCGCTCGGGCGCCGGTCCTCGCGCGGTCCTCGCGGGGTTCCGCGAATATGCGCAGTGCGACGCCGCGGGACAGCACGACGGCCTGTTCGGCGAAGCCTCCGGCCGCCGCGAGGTCGGGTGCATGGCGCACGCCCGCCGCTACTTCGTGAAGGCGGCGCCGACCGACGGCCCGATCGCGGCGGTCGCCCTCGCGTTCTTCCGCAGGCTCTACGCGATCGAACGCGAGGCGAAGGATGCGACGCCGGACGCCCGGCGCGCGCTGCGGCGACGCCGGTCGGCTCCTCTCCTCAGGAAGTTCTTCGCCTGGGCGCGCGAAAAAGCGAAGAGCGCGCTGCCGAAGAGTCCGCTCGGAAAGGCCTTCGGCTATCTGCTCCGCAACCAGGTCGCGCTGGCGACGTACGTGAAGGACGGTCGGCTAACGATCGACAATAATGCCGCCGAACGGGCGTTGCGAACCGTCGCCGTCGGCCGCAACAACTGGCAGTTCGCCGGGGGCGACGAAGGCGGG
>DASPNK010000607.1:0-2417 GCA_035626575.1 Planctomycetota bacterium
TTCGACGGTCGCCTGGTCGGCGTCCTTCGGCGCCTCGATGCGCTCCTTGACCTTGCCGTTGACGCAGACCGGAAGCTCGACGGTCGCGTCGACGAGCTTCGCGGGATCGAAAGTCGGCCACGGTGCGTAGGCGAGCGAGTCGGCGTGCCCCAACGTCCGCCACATCTCCTCGGCGAGATGCGGCGCGAACGGCGCGAGAAGCAGCGTGAAGCGCTCCACCGCCGCCTTCGGCCGCTCCGTCATCGGGAGCAGCTCGTTGGTCAGGATCATCAGCGCCGAGATCGCCGTGTTGAAGGAGAGGTTCTCCAGATCCTTCGTCACTTTGGCGACGGTGCGGTGGAGGAGCTTCTCCAGGTCTTCCGACGGCGCGACGTCCTTCAGCGCGGGCGACGGCGCGTCCGACTCCGCGTCGACGGCGAGGCGATGCGCCCGCTGGAGGAAGCGGTAGACGCCTTCGACGCCGTTGGTCTGCCACGGCTTCACCGCGTCGAGCGGGCCCATGAACAGCTCGTAGAGACGCAGGCTGTCGGCGCCGTATTCGGCCACCACGTCGTCGGGATTGACGACGTTGAGGCGCGATTTGGACATCTTCTCGATCTGCACCTTGAGCGGCGCTCCGGTCCCTTTGGCCGTCGCCGCGCCCGCCTGCAGGTCGACGTTCTCCGCCGCCTCCGGCGCGTAGTACTTCCCGGCCGCGTCCTGATAGCTGTAGGCGAGGATCATCCCCTGATTGAACAGCTTCCGGAACGGCTCCTTCGTCGAGACGAGGCCGCAGTCGAACAGCACCTTGTGCCAGAAGCGCGCGTAGAGGAGGTGCAGCACCGCGTGCTCGACGCCGCCGACGTAGAGGTCGACGGGCATCCAGTACGCCTCCTTCGCGGCGTCCCACGGCGCGAGCGTGTTTCGCGGGTCGAGGTAGCGGAGGTAGTACCAGCACGAGCCCGCCCATTGGGGCATCGTGTTCGTCTCGCGCTCGGCGGGGCCCCCGTTCCGGGGATCGCGCGCCTCGAGCCATTCCCGCGCGCGGGCGAGCGGCGGGCGGCCGTCGGGGGCGGGGCGGAAGTCGTCGAGCGGCGGCAGCTCCACGGGGAGCGCGCCTTCGGGCAGCGGCACGGCTTCGCCGTCGGCGCCGATCACCACCGGGAACGGCTCTCCCCAGTAGCGCTGCCGCGAGAAAAGCCAGTCGCGGAGTCGGTAGGTGACCTTCGCGGCGCCGACGCCGCGGCGCGCCAGTTCCGCGACGGTCGCGCGCCGGCACTCGGCCGACGGGAGGCCGTCGAACGCGCCCGACGCGCAGGCGACGCCGTCGTCGGTGAACGGGATCGGGGCGGGGCCGCCGCCCGCGGGCCGGACGACCGTCGCGATCGGGAGGCCGTACACGGTCGCGAAGCGGTGGTCGCGCTCGTCGTGGGCCGGCACGGCCATCACGGCGCCGTGCCCGTAGCCCATGAGCACGTAATCCGCCGTCCAGATCGGGATCGGCGCTCCGCTCAGCGGATGCGTCGCATAGGCGCCGGTGAAGACGCCGGTCGCGCGCTTCTCCTCGGAGCCCGCGCGCTCGCGGTCGGACTTCTTCGCGGCGGCGGCGACGTACGCCTCGACGTCCGCGCGCCGCTCCGGCGTCGTGATCTCCGTGACGAGCGGGTGTTCCGGCGCCAGCGTGCAGAAGGTGGCGCCGAACAGCGTGTCGGGGCGCGTGGTGAAGACGGTGAAGGAGGCGTCGCGGTCGCGCACGCGGAACGTGATCTCGGCGCCTTCCGAACGCCCGATCCACTCCCGCTGCATCGCCTTCACGGCTTCGGGCCAGTCCACGTCGTCGAGGTCGGCGAGCAGCCGCTCGGCGTAAGCGGTGATGCGCAGCATCCACTGCTTCATCAGCCGGCGCTCGACCGGGTCGCCCGTCTCCACGTACTTGCCGTCTTTGACCTCCTCGTTCGCGAGGACGGTGCCCTGCGCGGGGCACCAGTTGACGGGGATCTCGGCGCGGTAGGCGAGGCCGCGCTCGTGGAGCTTGAGGAAGATCCACTGCGTCCAGCGGTAGTAGTCGGGCGCCGACGTGTCGATCTCGCGCGACCAGTCGTAGGAGAACCCGAGGCGTTTGATCTGCCTGCGGAAGTTGTCGATGTTCCGCTTCGTGATGATCGCGGGATGGATGCCGTCGCGCACCGCCGCGCGCTCCGCGGGAAGGCCGAACGCGTCCCACCCCATCGGGTGCAGCACGTTGAAGCCGCACATGCGCTTCCAGCGCGCGAGCACGTCGGTCGCGGTGTAGCCCTCGGGATGGCCGACGTGCAGCCCCGCGCCCGACGGGTACGGGAACATGTCGAGCACGTAGTACTTGGGCTTCGTCGAGCGGTCCTCCGTCCTGAAGAGCTCGCGCTCCTCCCAGAAGGCCTGCCATTTCGGCTCGAGCGTCG
>DASPNK010000608.1:0-8952 GCA_035626575.1 Planctomycetota bacterium
GAGCCGCGACACGGCGTGCTTCTCCATGTACTCCGACATGTCGATGCGGACCATCGCCGACGCGTCGTCGAAGAGCAGCCACGCGAGCGACCGCGCCAGCTCCGTCTTTCCGACGCCGGTCGGCCCGAGGAAGAGGAACGACCCGGCGGGCTTCGTCTCGTCGGCGAGCCCCGCGCGCTGCCGTCGCACCGCGTCGGCGACGGCGCTTACGGCCTCCTCCTGGCCGACGACGCGCGCCCGCAGGCGCTCTTCGATGTTGAGCAGGCGCTCCTTCTCGCCTTCGAGCAGCCGCGTGACGGGGATGTGCGTCCACGCCGCGACCACCTCGGCGATCTCCTCCTCGCCGATCTCCTCCCGGAGAAGCGGCCTCTCGCCCTGCACCGCCCGGAGCTTCTCGCGAAGCTCTTCGACGCGGCGCTCGATTTCGGGCAGCTTGCCGTAGCGCAGCTCCGCGACTTTTCCGAAATCGCCGCTGCGCTCGAGCAGCTCCGACTCGCGCTTCAGGGTCTCGGCCTCCTCCTTGGCGGCCGAGATCTTCTTCACGACGTCGCGCTCGTTCGTCCACCGCGTGCGCATCGCGCGCGCCGCCTCCTTGCGCTCGGCGAGTTCGCGGGACACGTCGGCGAGCCGCTCCTTGCTGTGCCGGTCGGACTCCTTCTCCAGCGCGTTCTTCTCGATCTCGAGGCGCGTGATGGCCCGCTCGAGTTCGTCCAGCTCCTGGGGCGTCGAGTCGATCTCCATGCGCAGGCGCGCCAGCGCCTCGTCGACGAGGTCGATCGCCTTGTCGGGCAGCTTCCGGTCGGGGATGTAGCGGTCGGAGAGTCGCGCCGCGGCCACCAGCGCGGCGTCGCGGATGCGCACGCCGTGGTGCACCTCGTACGCCTCCTTCAGCCCGCGGAGGATGGCCGCCGTCTCCTCGACGGTGGGCTCGTCGACGAAGACCTTCTGGAACCGGCGTTCGAGCGCCGGGTCCTTCTCGACGTACTTCCGATACTCGTCGAGCGTCGTGGCGCCGATGCAGCGCAGCTCGCCGCGCGCCAGCGCCGGCTTCATCATGTTGGCCGCGTCCTGCGCCCCTTCCGCCTTGCCCGCCCCGACGACGGTGTGGATCTCGTCGATGAAGAGGATCACCTCGCCTTCGGACCTCGACACCTCCTTGAGGACGGCCTTGAGCCGCTCTTCGAACTCGCCGCGGTACTTGGCGCCGGCGACCAGGGCGCCCATGTCGAGCGCGATGAGTCGCTTGTCGCGGAGGCCGTCGGGCACGTCGCCCGCGGCGATGCGCCGCGCGAGCCCTTCCACGATGGCCGTCTTGCCGACGCCGGGCTCGCCGACGAGCACCGGGTTGTTCTTGGTGCGCCGCGAGAGCACCTGCATCACGCGACGCACTTCGGCGTCGCGGCCCACGACGGGGTCGATCTTGCCCTGCTTCGCCAGAGCGGTGAGGTCGCGGCAGTACTTTTCCAGCGAGGCGTACTGGTCTTCGGCGGTCTCCGACTCGACGCGCGCGTCGCCCTTGAGTTGCTTCAGCGTCTCGTCGACGCGGCCGGGCGTGACGCCCGCGCGTCGGAACGCGGCGGCGAGTTCGCCGCCGCCCGCGCCTTCGGCGAACGCGGAGAGAACGTGTTCGGTGGAGAGGTACGAGTCCTTCCGCTTCTGCATCGCGCGCTGCGCGGCGTCCATGAGGCGGACGAAGTCGCGCGAGGCGCCGACGTCTCCGCCTTCCGACTTCGGCAGCCGCGCCAGCTCGCGCTCGGCGACCTGGGCGAGGTGGTCCGGTTCGACGCCGAGCCTGCGGAGCAGGTCCGGCATGAGGCCGCCCTCCTGCTCGAGCAACGCCCGAAGGAGATGCCCGGGCGTGATCTCCGGGTGCCTGCGTTCCCGCGCGTCGGTCGCCGCCTGCTGGACGGCCTCGCGCGTCTTGACGGTCATGCGATCGAGGTTCATCGCGCTCTCCCAGAAGCCCATAGACGGCAAAGGGCGTACCGGGCGGGCGGGGCGGCGAACGGGTCGACGGAGGCGGATCGCGGCGGCGGAACGGGCCGCTCCGGCGCCGGAATCGTCAGGCGCGGCCGGCAGGCGACGGGCGTTTCGTCAGGCCCGGGGCGGGCGCGTCACTTCACCAGCTGTCGGTAGGACAGGCAGGCGTGCAGCAGGCGGTCGAATTCCTCCGGCGACAGCGGACCGCCCTGGTCGGCGGCGAGGTGGCCGACGGTGTGGATCGTGTACGGCTTGAAGGGCCCGATCGCGTCCTTCTGGCCGAGCGGTTTTCCTGCGATCGCCTTTTCGACGCCCTCCGGACCGTAT
The DNA here is from genome assembly GCA_035626575.1 of Planctomycetota bacterium. Classification (GTDB taxonomy): domain Bacteria; phylum Planctomycetota; family CAIWVZ01; genus DASPNK01. The sequence goes on from DASPNK010000608.1 coordinate 2,308, forward strand.
CCGCCCTGGGCGAGGAGCTTCCGCCAGACGTCCTCCGGGCAGCCGACGCGGTTGACCTTGGCGCCGTGGCCGGCGTTGCCGCAGACGAGGTTGTTCACGTCGCGCAGCACGTCGCGCAGCACGTCCTCGCCGAATTCGGTCACGATGCGTGCGGGGGTCCAGGTCACGGCGCGTCCTCCGGAGCGCGAACGATGCTGCGCCGCCCCGCGCGGCTCAAGAGCCGCGGAGCGCCCCCGGTAGCATCGGCCCGTGGACCCCTTTCCCCTGAATCTCGCGGGACGCCGAACGTGGATCACGGGCGGGACGTCGGGCCTCGGTCTGGCGGCGGCGGACGCGTTCGTGCGCCTCGGCGCGCCGTGCACGCTCCTCGCGCGCGACCCCGCGCGCGGCGCCGAAGCCGTGCACGCCCTGAGCGGACCGGGGCGCGCGGAGGCCGCGTTCCGCGCGCTCGACGTCGGCGACGCGGCGCGCTGCGGCGCGGAGCTCGCCGACGAGATCGCCCGCCGCGGCGCGCCGCGCGTCGTCGTGCATTGCGCGGGCGCTCTCGTGCGCGAGGACCTCGCGTCCGCGACGCCGGAGAGCTTCGCGCAGGTCTTCGCACCTTCGGTGAACGGGGCCGTCCACGTGCTGCGCTCCGCGTTGCCCGCCATGATCGCGGCGGGCGGCGGCGCGGTGGTGCTGACGTCGTCGTACCTCGCGACGCGCGGCGGCTCCGGCGGGATGCCCCTCTACGGCGCGGCGAAAGCGGCGCTGCTCGGCCTGATGAAGAGCCTCGCCGTCCGGCACGGCCCCGACGGCGTGCGCGTGAACGCCGTCCTGCCGGCCTTCATCGAGACGCCGCTCAACCGCGACGTCTTCGAGACCGCGCCCGATCCGGCGGCGAAACGCCGGGAGACCGCCGCACGTTTCCCGCTCGGGCGTTACGGCGCGCCCGGCGACTTCGCGTCGGCCGCGGTCTTCCTCGCGTCCGATGCGGCCTCCTGGATCACCGGCCACGGCCTCGTACTCGACGGCGGTCTGACCGCCTGAGACCCGGAATCGCGCTCGGTTTGCGTCGGGCGACGCACAGTTGCGCGCTCGCCCGCGACCGGTTCGGTGATACGTTTTCCGGCGAGCGCCGTTCCGCGCGGCGCCGCGCCCAGCCTCCGATGCCGCGCCTCCCCCGTCCCTTCGCCGCCTCCGCCGTCGTCGCCCTCGCCTTCGCCGGCGTGTTCGCGGGCGTCGGCGCGGCGCCCGCGCCCGCGCACTCGTCCGGGCCGCTGCCGGGTTACGCCGGCGCGCCGGGCGATCAGAACTGCACGACGTGCCACACCGGCAATGCGCTGAACGCGGGGTCGGCGACGTTCGTCGTCGCGCCGCCGGCGTTCGTCACGCCCGGCATGCAGCACGCCGTCAACGTCTCCCTCGTCGGCGCGCAGAACGCCGCGAAGAACGGTTTCCAGATCACCGCCCGCGACAATTCGGGAGTCTTCGTCGGCTCGTGGGTCGTGACCATGACGCCGGCCGCGGGCTACAACCTCAACAAGACCCGCAACGCGACCGGCAACCCCGCCTATCACGAGCACTCGGCCTCGGGGAACACGCTCGCCGCGTGGACGATGGGCTGGGTCGCTCCGGCGACGCTGACGCCGGGACCGATCACCTTCTACGCCGCGGGCAACGACGCCGACGGCGACACGTCGGCCTCCGGCGACTTCATTTACGTCGCGAGCGCGAAGGCGTTCCAGGCGTCGCTGACCGCGACGACGCCCGGGACCTGGCCGATCGGTGCGCCGCAGACGTTGACGCTCCACGTGCCGGGCCGCGGCGGCGACCTCTATTTCATCGCGCCCAGCGAAGACCCGACGCCGTTCGACCTCGGAGGCGGCATGGAGCTGCAGGTGAACCCGCTGACCGGGTTCACGGCGTTGGCCCTGTCGACGCCGTCGATCTTTCAGGGGATCGTCGGCGTCCTCGACCCGGCGGGCGACGCGACGGCGACGATCTTCGTCCCGACGGAGCCCGCGCTGATCGGGCTGCCGCTGCACTTCGCGGGCGTGTCGACCACGGCGGCCTACGTGCCCACCGAGGTGTCGAACCGCGTCAGCGTCGTCTTCCAATAAGGGCGCGCCCGCGGCGCCGCGAACGGCGCGGACCGCGACGCCGCCGCCCCGCGAGGGACGGAATCAAGCGGCCGTCGCCGCGCAGGCGCGGCGGATCCAGGAGCCGCCGTCGCGCAGCCGACGGAGTCCATCGATCGGCGCCGCGCGAGCGCGGCGCATCCGAGAACCGCCGCCGCGCATGCGCGGCGGACCAGACCACCGCCGCCGCGCGAGCGCGGCGGATTAGACAGCCGCCGCCGCGCGAGCGCGGCGGAATCTACTGACCAATCGCGAGCACGGCCGCGGCGGAGAGGGCGAGCAGGCAGATCCAGCACGAGAACACCGGGCGGCGCGTCGTCGTCATGACCGTCTGATACGTCGGCCGGCGGCCGCCCGCGAGCCGGCGGCGCCGACGCCGAGCCGCGGCCTTCGGCGCGCCGACGCGTGTTGACCGGTCGCGCGCCGAGCCTTAGCTTCGCCGCCGCGCCCGCCGCCGCTCGTCCCGGGCGCGTCGAGGACCCATGCCCCACGCTCCCGGTCCGGCGCCCGAAGGCCCCGCGTTCCGTCCGTTCGTCCCCCCCGAGGCGGAGCCGCGGGAGCTGACCTGGTCGGCCCTCGCCGTCGGGTCGATCCTCGGGATCGTCTTCGCCGCGTCGTCGGTGTATCTCGCTCTCAAGGTCGGGCTGACCGTGTCCGCGTCGATCCCCATCGCGGTGCTGTCGATCACGCTCTTCCGCCGGTTCGCGCGCGGCCCCGGCACGTCGATCCTCGTCAACAACATCGTGCAGACGACGGGCTCCGCCGGCGAATCGCTGGCGGCGGGCGTGGCCTTCACGCTGCCGTCGCTGCTGGTCATGGGCTACGACCTCGAGTTCTCGCGCGTGCTGCTCGTCGCGCTGCTCGGCGGCGTGCTCGGCGTGCTGATGATGGTACCCCTCCGCCACGGCCTGATCGTGAAGGAGCACGGCCGCCTCACCTATCCCGAAGGCACAGCCTGCGCGCAGGTGCTGGTCGCGGGCGAGCGCGGAGGGATGAGCGCGAAGACCGTCTTCGGCGGCTTCGGCGTCGGCGCCGTGCACGCGCTTCTCTACCGCGTGTTCGGGTTCTTCAAGGAGATTCCCGAGTTCGTGGTGCCGAAGTCGTGGGGTCACTTCGCGAAGGCCAGCGTGGGCGGCGAGCTTTCCGCTCCGCTCCTCGGCGTCGGCTACCTCATCGGGTACCGCACGGCGGCCGAAATGATGGCGGGCGGCGTGGTCTCGTTCCTCGTGCTGGTGCCGCTCATCGCGTGGTTCGGCGAAGGCATCCCGGGGCCGTTCGGACCGGACGTCGGCGCGCCGATCGGCGCCATGGAGCCCTACGAAATCCGCAACGCCTACCTGCTGTACATCGGGGCCGGCGCGGTCGCCACCGGCGGTTTCCTCTCGCTCGCGCGCTCAATGCCGATGATCGTGTCGGCGTTCCGCCGCGGGCTCGGCTCGATGGGCGGCGGCGGGGCACCCCGGGTCCTGCGCACGGAGCGGGACCTGCCGATGCGCGTCGTGATTTTCGGCTCGCTCGCCCTCGCTGCGGCCATCGCGCTCGCGCCGGTCCTGCAGGTCAACGCCTTTTCCGCGGTCCTCATCGTCGCGTTCGGGTTCTTCTTCGTGACGGTGTCGAGCCGCGTCACGGGCGAGCTCGGGTCGTCGTCCAACCCGATCTCCGGAATGACGGTGGCCACGCTCCTCCTCACCTGTCTCCTGTTCGTCGCGGCCGGCTGGACCGGCGTTTCCTACAAAGCGATGGCGTTGACGACGGCGGCGCTGGTGTGCGTCGCGGCGTCGAACGGCGGCACCATCTCCCAGGATCTGAAGACCGGCTTCCTCGTCGGCGCCACCCCCGCGCGCCAGCAGATCGCGATCGTGGTCGGCGTCATCACCAGCGCGGCGTTCATCGGCGGCACGCTGGCGATTCTCGAGCGCGCCGGCACGACGGTGGCGCCGAAATCGCGAACGCACGCCGACGTCATCATGTTGGAAGGGCCGCTCTGGGACGGCGCTCTCCGACGCCACGAAGGCGTCGACTATCGCGTCGCGGAGGCGGCGGAGTGGCTCGCTTCGGGGGAGCCGTTCCGCGCGACGTCGAAGGACGCCGAGCGCCCATCGACGCCGCCCCGTCGCCACCTCGTCGACGCGTCGGGCGTGGTGCGATTCAAGGTGGTCGAGACCGCGACGCCGCTCGCCCGAAGCGAGGTCTGGCGTCATGAAGGGGCCGATTACCGCGTGGTGAATCTTCCGGAGCTCGACGCCGCCGTGCCGCGCGGTCGATACCTCGCGGACGAGGCGGGGAAGATCCGCTTCAAGCTCGATCCGTCCGTCGGCGGCGAGAAGTACGCCGTCGTCGCGCCGGCGCAGCGACCCGACCCGTCGACGCTCTCCGCGGTCAAAGACGAGGTCGACTACGAAGTCGACGGCGTCCGTCACCCGATCCGCACCGACCTGTCCGACGGTCGCAGGTATCTGCTGACGCCGGACGGCGCATCGGTCGCCTACGAGGCGGCGACGGTGCAGAAATTCGACGCGCCCAAAGCGCGGCTCTTCGCGCTCATCATCGACGGCATCCTCGACGGGCGGCTCCCGTGGACGCTGGTGCTGGTCGGCGTCTTCCTCGCCTTGGCGCTCGAGCTGATCGGCGTGTCTTCCCTGTCGTTCGCCGTCGGCGCGTATCTGCCGATCGACGCGTCGACGCCGATCTTCCTCGGCGGCATCGTGCGCGCGTTCGTCGATCGCCGCACCGGACAGACGGGCGCCGAGGCGGAGTCGTCGCCGGGGACGCTGCACGCGTCCGGGCTCATCGCCGGCGGCGCGATCGCGACGCTGCTCGCGCTCGGCCTCAGCCTGGCGCCTTCGATGGCGCCGACGTTGAAAGCGGCGGCGAGCGTCGGCCCCGGCATCTTCGGCGAAGCGGCGGCTTCCGACTGGCTGCCGCTGCTCCCCTTCGGCGCGATGATGTTCCTTCTGGCGCGGATCGCCTTGCGTCCCACGGGGGCTCGATGACGTTCGCGCGCCGCGCCGCGGCGTGGGCGGCGGCGGCCGTCGCGACCGCAGGATGCGCGTCGTTCGACGGAACGCGCGGCGCCGCCTCGTCGACCGCGGGCCCCGTCGTCGCGATCGGCGGCGGCGGGGACCGCGCGGACATCTACCGCCGCTTCCTCGAGCTCGCAGGCGGGCCGGACGCGAAGATTCTCGTACTGCCCCTTTCGACCGGCGCCGAGAAGCCGGGGGAAGGCGCGGCCGCGTTCTTCCGCGAGCAGGGCGCGCGCGACGTCGCGATCTGGAACCCGGCCGACGCCGCCGAGGCCGACCTTCCCGAGCGCCTCGCGCAGCTCGACGGCGCTCGCGGGTTCTATTTCGGCGGCGGCGATCAGGCGCGAGGCATCGCGAAGCTCCGAGGGACGCGTGCGCTCGAGGCGATTCGCCGCGCGCACGCCTCGGGCGCCGTCGTGGGCGGGACCTCCGCAGGCGCCGCGATGCTCTCCCGCGTGATGATGAACGGCGGCTCGGCGGAGGGCGCGCTCGCGCCCGGCCGCAGCACGACGCAGGAAGGTTTGGGCGTGGTCGACGACGCCGTGGTCGACCAGCACTACCTGGCGCGAAGCCGCATGGAACGGTTGATCAACGTCCTGCTCGACCACCCCGGACTGCGCGGCGTCGGCGTCGACGAGCGCACCGCCGCGGTCTTTTTCCCCGACCGCATCGAGGCGCTCGGCGAAGGGCAGGTCGTGCTGATCGATCCGCCGTCGGGCGTCGAAGATCGGAACGTCGACGGCCGGCGGATCGCGGCGATCGGTCGCGTCACGCTGACGGTGCTCGCGCCCGGCGACGTCGCCCCGCGCCGCCGACGCGGCTGAGCGGGCGGACGCGGCGCGTCGCGTCCGGCGGGGCGCGGCGTACCATCGTCCCGTGCCGCGCCGCCCCGAAATCCTCCTCGCGCAGCTGCCCATCCCGCAGGCGGCGGCGCTCTGCGGCACGGGCAACGTCCCCCTCGCGGCCGGGTCGCTGGCGGTCGCGGCGCGCCGCGCCGGGTTCGGGGCGCGCCTCGACGTCGACATCCTGCCGCCGTCGGTCACCGACGTGCTCGGCGACGCGCTGCTCGTCGATCTCGTCGCCCGTCGGGCGCCTGCGTTCCTCGGTCTCTCGCTCTACCTCTGGAACGTCGAGCGCTCGCTGCATCTCGCGCGCGAGGTGAAGAAACGCTCGCCGGCGACCACGGTCCTTATCGGAGGGCCCGAGGTCGGACCGGACAACCCCTTCGTGCTCGCGCAGGACGGGTGGGACGTCGCGGTCACCGGCGAAGCCGAGGCGGACTTCCCCGCCTTGCTGGAGGCGCTGCTGGCGGGGCGCTCCCCGGAAGGCTCGCCCGGCGTCGCGGTCCGCCGCGGCGGCGTCGTCTCCGCGTGGGGGCCCCCGCCGCGCGTCGACTTTCCGCTCCGCGACGCGCCGTCGCCGTACCTCGACGGGACGCTGCCGGTCGAGCCGCGGCGGTCCGTGTACCTCGAGACGGTGCGCGGCTGCCGCTCGCACTGCAC
>DASPNK010000609.1:0-4159 GCA_035626575.1 Planctomycetota bacterium
AAACGACGCGCCGTTTCTCGTGGTGGGGCGCCTCGTGACGGCGCTGTTCGCCGCGGGCACGGTGTGGCTGGTCTACCTGATCGGGAAGCGAATCTCCGGTCGCGCCCTCGGCCTGACGGCGGCGGCCGTCCTCGCCGTCATGCCGGGGCACGTGGTCCTCGGCCGGCTCGTGAAGGAGGACGTGCCCTGCGCGTTCTGGTCGACGGCGGCGACGCTTTTCCTCGTCGACGCGATCACGAAGGGGCGGGTTCGCGACGCCGTGCGCTCCGGCCTCGCGGCGGGACTGGGCTGCGCGGTCAAGTACTACACGTTCGCCCTCGCGATCCCCGCCGCCTTCGCCTTCCTGTTCCGCGCGCCGTCCGCGCCGGGGCGTCTCGGCCGCGGCGTCGCGCTCGGCGCCCTTTGGGGCGGCATGTTCTTCGTCGGGTTCTTCGCGGGATCGCCTTACAACTTCCTCAACCCGTTGGGACGGGCGCCGCTGACGTCGGCGGTGCAACGCGTGCAGAGCACTTTCGGAATGGCGCCGAAGGCGATGACGCCGCCCGGCGGGTGGGGCGCGGCCGCGCCGCCTTCCGAGCAGGCGCCTTCGACCGAGCCGGCGCCGCCGCCCGCGCCGCCGCAGTCGGGGGCGCAGCACGGTCGCATGACGGAAGGGGCTTCCGCGGGACAGGTCGCGCTCTACGGCGCGAGATCCCTGACCGTCGGCCACGACGACGCCGCCGGTCGTCGCCTCGGGGCCTTGGGCGGCGCCCTGACGGTCCTGGCGGCCTTGGGCGGCGTGCGCGCTCTGAATCGGCGTCGGCGCGTCGACGCGGTCATGACGACGGCGATCGTCGGCCAGTTTCTTTTCTTCGCGTCGGGCGCCGGACGTCAGTTTCCCGAACCGCGGCACCTCATCACGCTCATGCCGCTGCTCGCGGTGTGGGCGGCGGACGGCTGCCTCTGGATCGCATCGGCGGCGCGGCGCGCGTTCGGTCGCGACGGGGCGCCGTCATGGCGCGCGGGCGCGGCCGTGCTCGGAGTCGCCGCGTTCGTTCCGGCGGGCGAGCCCGGGTCGCTCGGAGGCTCTCTCGCGGGCGTCCTCGTCGACCTGCAGACCGAGGCGTACCGGCCCGACACCCGCGCGCTCGCGACGGAGTGGTGCGAGCGTCAGGTGGCGGAAGGGTCTGTGGTGATGAACGTCCACGAGGCGCTTCCGGTGCGCATGGGGCCGTCGCGGATCCGATTCGTCCTCGACCGCGCGCGAGGCCTCGCGCCCGGCGATCCGCGCAATCATCAGCGCGGCTATTCCCGCGAATGGCGGCTCCGGCTGGCCGCCGCCGAGGCGCCGGGTCGGCGTTCCTTCGACGTGCTGATCCTCGAGGCCCCCTGGCAAGGCGAACGGTCGGCCGAAGCGGAACGCAACCGCGAGGGATTCCGCGTCACCTGGCCTCACGAACCGGCGCGCCGCCCGGCCGACGTTCCGCCGGTCGAGCGCTACGTCCGTATCCCGTGGGAGAATCTGGCCCCGTCGGATCTGCGCCCGTCCGGGCCATGGCCGGCCGCGGACGACCTCCGTCCGGGGACGCGGGTCGAGTGGATCGCTTCGACGTCGACCACCTACGACAACTACGCCGACGTGCCGTCGAAGCGGCGGAAGCGCGAGGAGTGGCCCGCCTGGGCGGCGTTCTTCGACGACCTGAAAGCCCACTACGACGTGTATGAGTGGCGCTCGGGCTCCAAGGCCGTTGGACCGCATGTCCGGATATGGGACGTGCGCCGGAGGGTCGAGGGCCGGCCGCCGCGGACCACCGTCGTGACGCCGTAGCGGCGCGTCTTTCGAGGCGACGGCGTCGTCGAGGGTTGCAACTTTTTCGGGCCGCGGGCCCGTGAACCCGGACTTGCAACCCCACCGCACCCTTTTCTATGCACCCTCGTCACCGGTCCGCCTTGCTCGACATCAAGGCGGCACGGCGGTTTCGAGAAGTTTGCCGGGCTCGATTGACCGCGTCATTCGCCCTTGTATACTCTCGCGCAAGTTCGCCGCGGAGTCTGATCCGCGACGACGTTTTCCCGATGCGGGGAAACGCTTTGCCGAGACCGGGGGCGACTCCGCGGCGCCTCGACTCCGACACAATCTGGTCGATAGTTAGCCCGACCCGCGGCGCCTCCGCGGACCGTTCCGTCATCCCGGACCCCCTGATCCATGACCCTCGCCTCGCTCGTCCTTCGCAAGCGCTTCGTCCTCGTCAAAGAGGTCGTCGATCGTCTTGCGGCGTTGGCGGGCCTGGTGTTGTTCCTTCCCGCGCTCGCGATCATCGGGATCATCATCAAGCTGACGAGCAAGGGGCCGGTCTTCTACCTGCAGGAGCGGGTCGGCAAGGACGGGAAGTCGTTCGGCATCATCAAGCTGCGCACGATGGTGACCGACGCCGAGGCGGCGACGGGGCCCGTCTGGGCCCGTGAAAACGATCCGCGCATCACGCCGATCGGCCGCTTCCTCCGAATGACGCACCTCGACGAGGTGCCCCAACTCATCAACGTCCTGAAGGGCGAAATGAGCATCGTCGGGCCGCGGCCCGAACGCCCGCTGTTCGTCGAACGCTTCAACAGCCAGATCCCGTCCTACGCGGAGCGCCTCCGCGTCAAGCCCGGCATCACCGGCCTCGCGCAGGTTTGCCACAAGTACGACGAAACGACGAAGGACGTCCGCCGCAAGGTCGCCTACGACCTCCTCTACATCCAGCGGATGTGCCTGATGGTGGACGTGGCGATCGTCTTCCTCACGGTTCGAAGACTCACAGGAAAAGGCGCGAGGTGATCTGAGCGCGCGCCTCTGGCGCGCGCGTTGGTAGAGCGCGCACTTTAGGTGCGCGCCGTCGATAGAGCGCGCGCTTTGGGCGCGCGCTGTCGTTAGACGCGCGCCTGACGGCGCACTTGCGATCGACGCTGGGCGACGCCGAATCGAAGTTCATCCGATGTACACGCGCCGTTCCGTGTGGTCGGACCGGCGCTCGAGGCGCTCCGCACGCCGCCTCGCGTTGAGCTGACGACGCAGGCGTACCACCCTCGCCTCGCCTCCTTCAGGTTCGGCTTGCGGGGCGTCGAGGTAAGTTGCGGCGGACCATGATCGCGGAAACGGACGGGGACGGGCGGACGCTGAACGCGATGAGCGTCGACGTGGAGGACTACTTCCACGTCACCGTGTTCCGCCGCGGCGTGCGACGCGACGAGTGGGGGACACTGGAGTCCCGCGTGGAGCGCAACGTCGACGCGCTGCTGGCGCTCTTCGGGGAGACCGGCGTCCGGGCGACCTTTTTCTGCCTCGGCGAAGTGGCGCGCACGCATCCGGGCGTCGTCCGGCGGATCGCCGCCGCGGGCCACGAAGTGGCGAGCCACGGCATGAGTCATGAGAAGCTCGACGCGCTCGACCGGGCGGCTGCGCGCGCGGAGATCTTCGACTCCAAGGCGCTCCTTGAAGACCTCGCCGGGCGCGAAGTGCTCGGATTCCGCGCGCCGTCGTTCTCGGTCGTGCGCGGCACGCTATGGGCGCTCGACGACCTCCTCGACGCGGGCTACAGGTACGACTCCAGCATCTTCCCGATCGGGCGGCCCGACTACGGCATCGCCGACGCTCGGCGCGAGCCGCATCGCCTCGCGGCGCCGTCGGGGCGCGAGCTGCCCGAGTTTCCGCTCACGGTCGCCGAGGTCTTCGGGCGCGCGGTGCCGGTTTCGGGCGGCGGCTACTTCCGGCTCCTGCCTTACGTCGTCACGCGCTGGGGCTTCCGCAACGCGAACGATGCGGGCAGGCCAGGCATCTTCTACCTGCATCCCTGGGAGATCGATCCGGGGCAGCCGGACCTCCGCGCGCGGCTCTCGCGCCTCGGCGCGTTCCGCCACTACACGGGCCTCGGGCGCACGGCGGAAAAGCTCCGCCGGCTTCTGACGGCCTTCCGCTTCGACACGGCCGCCGAAGTGCTGCGCCGTCGCGGCCTCCTCGCAGGCTGACGGCGCGGCGACGCGCGCGCGTCAGTCTTCGAGGCGCAGCGGTCGCGGGCGGAGGCGGCGCAGGGTCCCGTCGGGGTCGAGCCGCTCCAGATAGCGCTCCAGGCGCGCCGACTCCTCCGGCGCGCGCGGCCGGCGACGCAGCGTTTCGGCGAGCCGGTTGATCTCCTGAGCC
>DASPNK010000610.1:0-3514 GCA_035626575.1 Planctomycetota bacterium
CCCTCGCCAGCGCGAGGACGCCCCTGGCCTCGCCGGACGGGACCTACCGTAGCGGCCTTGTTCTTCGACCCCTTCGGCTGTCCCGGACGACGCCGCCCGGCGGCTTTGCCCTTCTTCGCCATGCCGAGCGCGAGCCGCGCCCGTCCGAACACGATCGGCGCCATCTTGAGGCCCTTGTCCTTGGCCGCGGCTGCGATCTCGGCGTACTCGACGTTCGGGTTCGCTCGCAGACGGTCGACGGCGAGCTGCATGGATGTGCTCTTGTAGGCCTGGTCGGCTTTCGGCATCGATGTCGGCCCTTCGCGGAATAGGCGGATGGTAGGTATCGCCCCCGGCGTGTCAACTGTGCCGCTTCACGGCATGTCACATACCTCGTCATCCGTCGATCGCCCGTCGCACCCTCGCGTCGGTCGCCTTCGCGCAGACGATCGTCGACGCTATCGACCGGTGCCTCAACGCCGCCTGCACGAGCGCCAGATCGCCGGTCTTCGCCAGCAACCCCGTCGCGAACGTGTGGCGCAGCGTGTGCAACGACCCCGACACGCCGAGCCCCGCGAACCGCCGCGCCGCTTGGCGGACCGTCATCCGAGTTTCGCGCGCCGTGGTGAACAGCGGCCCGTCGCGCCGTTCCCCGATGAACCGCCGCAGCCGCAGCACGAGGTCGCTCGACAGGAACACCGTGTCCGGCCGATCGCCCTTCGCCGTGCGTACCACGAGCTCGCCGCGGTCGAGATCTACGTCGCCGACGTCGAGCCCCAGCGCCGACCCGATGCGCAGCCCGGCACCGAGCAGCAACCGCACCAGCATCTCGTCCCGCCGGGCCAGCGGACTCTCGCAGGCCGCCAGCGTCGCCAGCATCCGGTCGCGATCGGCGTCCGCCATCGCCCTCGGCGGCGGCGTCCCCGTTCGCGCCCGCCGAAGCAGCCGCGCCGGGTTCGTCGGCGTCCACCCCGCGGCGTGGGCGTAGGCGAAAAACGTCCGCAGGGACGACCGCAGGGCGTTTACCGACGTCGCCCGTTTCGGCGCCCCGTCCGGCCGGGTCCGGGCGTCGGCGCCGTTCATGAACGCCGCCACCGTCGCGGGCGTGATCGCCTCGAGCGACCCGTCGACCGTCTTGGCGAAAGCCCGAAGGTGGCGGCCGTACTGCTTCACCGTGTGCTCGCTGCGCCCGTCGGCGCGCAGCTGGACCTCGAACGAGGCGATGGCTTCTTGGAGGTTCATGGCTTGGAGGCCCGCGGCGTCGCCGTCGCGGGCGCCTTCGCGTCGGGGTCAGCCCGCCGCCGAGGGGTAGGGGATCGTCGCCAGCCGCCGCTCGTCGCGCGCCCACGTCAGAGCGAGGCGGAGCACCCGCCGCGTCTTGTGGATGGTCGGCGGCGCCTTGGGTCGGCCCTTCTTGGTCTGCATCACCGCGTCCGACTTCTCGTAGGCGGCGATGCCGGCGACGGTCAGCGAGGCGGGGTCGGCGTCGGCGCCGAAGTAGGTCGCGGCCGTCTCGAAGTCGGCCATGTAGCTCGCCCACGTCGACACCGCGGCGTCCTTCGCCTTCAGGTGGTCGATCCACGCGGCGCCGAGGTCCCGGAGGGTCTTGAAGCCCTCGCGCGGCGCCAGCTCTTCGGGCGTCACCTGACCGGGGAAGGCGACCGGCGTCGCGACGGGGGCGGTGGCGACGGTCTCGACCGCGGGCGCCGGTACCGCGGCGGTCGGCGCTTCGGCGGCCGGCGGTGCGTCGCCCTTCTTCTTGCCGCGGCCCGCGGCGACGATCGCCTTGAACCGGGCGCGGGTGCCCTCGCTGGGCGTGTTCGTCTGGATCGGGCGCGGGGTCGGAGCCGCCGCCTTCTTGACCTTGGTCTTCATCGCGTCCTCCCGCAGAGGGCGCTGATGCGCTCGACTTGCTCGACCAGCTCGGGGAGGTCGGCGACCTCGCCGCGGCAGATGCGGTCGGTCGCCGCGTCGAGCCTCAGCCGGATCCGTTCCTCGAGGTCGCTCAGCGCCAGCAGCGCGCGCACCTTCGGATCCGCGGCCGCCGCGGCGAGCAGCGCGGGGTCGCCTTCTTCCCGCCGGTTCTTCTTCGCGATCTTCATCGTGATCTCCGTCGCGCGGCGGGCGAAAGGCCTGCCGGCGCGGGTCACATGAAGCCGGATGATCGGCGGCTGACTAAGGCCGCGGCGGCGAATCCGGCGGAGGTTTTTTGAAGACGGGCGGGCGGTCTTCTGAGAGAGGGCGCACGCCGGGGGATCGGCGGGACGATCCAGCACCGATGAGCCGCGCGCTCACAGGTCGGACTCGTGCGGGTGGTGCTGGTAGTCGTCGCGGGGCGGCGGCGGCGGGAGCGGGATCGCGAACGCCGTGAACCCGCCGAGCTGGAAGCTCGCGCGACCGGCGTCGAATGCCTCGTGACGGTTCTCGAAGATGCCAACCAGTACGCCTCCCCGGAACAGCGCGCCGCGGCCGGGGAAGCGATGCATCAAGTCGTCACGCAGCCGCAGCCACGACCGGTAATCCGCGCTGGGCGGTGGTTGCTTCGGCGTCGGCATGCCCAAGACCGTACGGCGGGGACTGGACAGGTGACGGTGCCCTGCCTACGGTTCGGCCACGGGACCGCCAGACAGCCGCGATGCGCATGGCGTCGCAGCCGCCGTGCGCCAGGCGACGCACCCTCCTCGCCTGCGGCGATACGCCCGCCGACGCGGCGACCTCCGGCTCCCGGTCGTTGAGGCCCGCCTCGACCGTCGGTCCTACGCCGCCGACGCGTCGAGGCGGGAGGGAGGGCGGCGCCGCGAAGCGACTCCACAAGCCGTCGGTGCGCGCTGGTACGCTCCGCGCGTGGCGTTCTCGATGGGGTCTACGTCTTTCGCGGACATGATGCGCTCGACAATCGACCGCGCTTGCGCACGGCTCGGCGTCTCCAAGAACGGCCTCGCGCGCGTTCTCGACGTGCACCGGAACGCGCTGTCGCTCGCCGCGCTCAAGGCGCAGGTGGGAGTCGAACTTCTCGAAGAAATCGGACGTCGGGCCGGGCTTTCCCTGGAGGAGATGGTGCGCTTGCAGCTCGCTTGGTTCGAAGCGAGAGCCTTCAGCGTGCACCGGAGGGCGCCCGGACGAGAGGAACGCTTGCTTCAAGCCATCGTGCGACAGTCGGCAGCGACGCTGGACTTCATGGCGGAGCGGGGGTTGCTCGAAGCCTACGAGCGGGAAGAGAAGCGGCGCGGGCGCCAGACGTTGCTCGAGCACGGGCGGATGGCGTTGAACGGCGAACGTGCGCCGCAGACTTCGGCGTCCGGTCTTCGTGTTCTTTGACGAAGACTCCTCAACGACGAGGAAACGAGCACCGGTGCGCGTCTGCGCACCTGCAAGGAGTGAGAGATGAGGAAGTACCTGATCGGTGCGGCGATCACGGCCGCGGTGTTCGTAGGGGCGTCGTTCGCGTGGGCGCCGGAACGGGCGGTGGCTGCGAAGAACGCACCGCTGCGGTTGGCGGACCTCACGTTGGATCGTCGGGTGATGATCCCGTTCA
>DASPNK010000611.1:0-9439 GCA_035626575.1 Planctomycetota bacterium
GGCTCCTCGCGGGGAGCGCGGCGGCGGATGGCGCCGTGCGCGGCGCCGCGCTGGAGGCGGACGTCGTCGCCCGCCGCGCGCTCGACGCTCCCGAGGTGCGCGCCTTCGCCGACCTCGGGCTCCACGTGAGGCTCGGACGGCTCGGCGACGACGCTCTCGTCGCCGGACCCGCCGGCGCCCCCTGGCCCGCCGACGCGGCGCTTTCGGTCGTCGCCGCCGACCTCGAAGGCTTCCGCGCGGCCGAACGGCGGAAGCTCGCCATCGGCGGCGCGCTCGCCGCCGCCGCCGTGCTGCTCGCGGTCGGCGCCGTCGTCGCCGGGCGGGCGGCGTGGCGCCGCGAGTCGGAGGCTCTGGAGCGGCGGCGCAACTTCACGGCCGCCGTGACGCACGAACTGAAGACGCCCCTCGCCGCGGTGAAGCTGCTCGCCGAGCTGCTCCGGCGCGGCGACGTCGACGACGCCACGGCGCGCGACTTCGCGGGACGCATCGTCGGCGAGTCGGACCGCCTCTCGCGACTGGTCGGCTCGGTGCTCGAGCTGGCGAAGCTCGAGCACGCCGACGCCCGCGGGATGCGGGCCGAGGTCTTCGATCTCGCCGCGACCGCGGCCGACGCCGCGGAGACGTTCGCGCCCGTCGCGCGGGCGAAGGGTTTCGACGTCGCCGTCTCGGCGGACGGCCCGCGCCCGGTGCGCGGCGATCCGGAAAGCCTGCGGGGCGCCGTGCTCAACCTCCTCGACAACGCCCTCAAGTACTCCGACCTGCCGCACGTGCTCGAAGTGGAGGTGGGCGCCGCGGCGCCCGGCGTCGCGCGCCTTGCGGTGAGCGATCGCGGTCGCGGCGTGAGCGCCGACGACGTCGCGCGCATTTTCGAGCCCTACGCCCGCGCCGGCGACGAGCTGACGCGCGATCGCCCGGGTGTGGGGCTCGGCCTCGCGCTCGCGGCGCGGATCGCCCGCGCGCACGGCGGCGCGTGCCGTTACGCTCCGCGCCCCGGCGGCGGCAGCGTCTTCACCCTGGAGATTCCGGAAGCGGGTCCGACATGAACGCGAATCCGAAGCCCCTCGTCCTCGTGGTCGAAGACGAGGAGTCGATGGCCGCCGGCCTGCGGTACGCGCTCGAGCGCGAGGGCTACGACGTGCGCCTCGCCGCCGACGGCGCCGCGGCAGCCGACGCCCTCCGCACGAGCGCGCCCGACCTCGTGCTGCTCGACGTGATGCTTCCGCGGCGCAGCGGCTTCGACCTGCTGGAGCAGCTTCGCCGCGCGGGGCGCGCGACGCCGGTGATTCTGCTCACGGCGAAGGGGGCCGAAGCCGACCGCGTCCGCGGCTTCGACCTCGGCGCCGACGACTACGTCGTGAAGCCGTTCAGCCTTGCGGAGTTGCTCGCGCGGGTGCGCGCGCGGTTGCGGCGCCGCGCCGCCGAAGGCGCCGACGTCCCCGCGACGCTGGTGATCGGGGACGCCGTCGTCGATCTCGCCGCGCTCACGCTCCGGCGGGGCGACGTCGCGACGCCGCTCACCGTGCGCGAGGCCGACATGCTGCGGCTCCTGTGGCGCGAGCGCGGCCGGGTCGTTTCGCGCGGGCGATTCCTGGAAGAGGTCTGGCGGCAGGCCGACGTCACGACGCGAACCGTCGACCAGCACATGGCTCAGCTCAGGAAGAAGCTGGAGCCGGACGCGGCTCGGCCGCGCCATCTCGTCACGGTGTTCGGCGTCGGCTACCGGCTGGAGCCGTGACGTCGCGGGTCGAAGGAAGAGGCCGAGCCTCTCCGGAGCCGCGCCATGACAACTCCTGACAACTCCCGGATCGGGCCTTGACACGCCCCGCTCGCCGCCGGCGTTCGATACGCGCGCGCGGCGGGCGCGACGGGTCGCCCGTTCGTCGCGGTGCGAGACATCCCATGACTCAGGCACGGAGAGGAAGGCTCGTGCGATTGGCGCTGACGCTGGTCGCGGGCGTCGGGGCGGCGGCGGCGCAGGAGACGCGCGCCGCCGCCGTCGGCCGCACGCTCGAGCAGGAGGCCGCGTTCGCGGCGGAATACGAGCGCGACTTCGCCAAGGCGACGCGGCTGCTCGACGACGCCCTCGCGGAAGCGCGGCGGACGGCGGCGGAAACGGACCCGAAGGTGCGGCACCTCGTCGCGACGCGGCGGCGGTACGCCCGCGCGGCTGGGATCGCCGACGCCGACCGGGAGACCCGGCCGATCGACGGCCTGCTGCTCGTCTACCGCGCGTGGTTTCTCGACGCCGTGCCTTCCGACGACGGCGGCGTCCATCGCATCGGCGAGCTCGCGCCGCGCGCGGGCCTGCTCGGCGCGCCGTTCGTTCCGTGGCTCGAAGACGCGCTGCTCAACGGGTTCATGACGTTCGCGGAAGAGGACGGCTCGGTCTCCCGCGTCCGCCCGGCGCCGCACGTCGTCGCGGCGGGGTTGGCCGCGATCGAGGGTCCCGAGGCCGACGCGGCGCTCACGCGCGCGGCGCGATCCAACCATCCGGGCGTGCGGGCCGCGGCGGTCGCCGCGCTGGACCCCGCGCGCCATCGGCGGCTGATCGAGGACGCCGCGAAGTCGCCCGTCCCGTCGCTGCGATCCGCCGCCGCCGCCGCGCTCCAGAAGGCGTCGCCCGGGGACGACTGGGTCGTTCCGTACCTCGTCAAGGCGGCCGCGGATCACGACACGGCGGCGGCCCGGTGGCTCGCCCGGCATCGCCGTCCGGAAGCGCTGGCGGCGTTCGTCGACGCTGCGGTCGACGACGCCTTCCGATCCGCGATGCGCCAGTCGCTGAACGTCGTGTCTTTCGAAGAGCTCGCCGACCTGGCGGCGACGGCGCCCGTCGATCCGCCGGAAGCTGCGGACGGCTTCCTCAAGTTGGCGTCCATGGTTCCACACTCGGCGGTGGTCGAGCTGCCGTCGGCGGTCGCCGCCGCGCTCGACCAGTGGTCCCTTCGATACGTCGAGGCCCTCCGCGCGCGGGCCGGCGCGGGCGAGTTGCAGCCGGACGTTCGGAGCTTTCCGGATCTCAGCCAGTCGCTGGGCCGCGTCGGCGGCGTACGCGCGGCCGCGGCGGCGGAGGGCCTCGCGGCCGAGCTGCCGATCAGGTCTTACGGGTCGGAGTCCCTGCGGACCGCGGCAGCGCTCATCATGCAGCGCATCCCTGTCGACCGCCTCCCTGAGATGTCGAGGATCCTGGCGGCGGCGCCGCCGTCGGCTTTCGTTCAGGACTTGACGCCGCGCTTCGAATCGGCGACGCCGTGGCCGTCGCTGGGATGGTTCTCCAACAACAAGGGCGTCATTTCGCCGGAGCTCGCCGCGGCGACCCTCGATGACCTTCGCGGCGTCGCGCGGGAATGGTTCCTCCGCAGGATCGTCATGCCGCGGCTCGCTCGCGACTTCGGAGGTGCGACGCAGCGAGCCGACGTGGTCGGCGGCGCCTTCGCGGCGTCGCATTCCCTCGCCCTCGCGCTGGCGGAGCTGCCGGAGTCCGCCGGGCAAGCCTCCGCGGCGCGCGTCGCGTTCGACGTGTTGTCGCTTCGGCCGTCGCGCGATCTCGTCGCGAAAAGCGTCGAGGCGGCGAGCGACGAAGCGCTTGCACGCTTTGCACGGGCGTACCCCGAAGACGTTCGCGAGGCGGTCGCCGCTTCCGCGCTTCGCGCACCGACGGCGGCGGCCTTCGACCGCTTGCGCGCGCTTGCGCCGACGGACGCCGCGGAAGTCTTCGGCGCGCTCATGCGGGAGCTTCCGCCGTCGTCCGCGGTCCCGAATCTCGTGATCTCCGGGGCGGCGGTCCCCGGGGCCGCGATGGCCTCCGCGCTGCTCGCGGCCGCGTCGACGCCGGCCGTTTTCGGCGACGCCCGGTCGATGACCGCGATCCTCGTCCGGTTCGCGCGGGATCTTCATCCGGAGGCGATCGACCTCGTCCGGCGCTCTTTGACGCACTCCGACCACCAGGTGCGAGAAGCGGCGCAGACCGCATTCGAGGCCTTCAAGAAGAACCGCGAAGCGCTCGAGGAGCTGGAGCAGTGGACCCGCGGCGTCGAGACGAAGCAGGCGGCGGTCGAGGAACTGCTCAAGCTCCTCGAGCACCCCAAGCGCGACGTCGTGCTCGGCGCCGTCCGCGCGCTGGGAGGCCTCAAGGCGAAGGCGGCGTTGCCGAAGCTGGTCGCGTTGCTCGCCAGGGACGACGCCGACCTGAGCGCTGCGGTGAACGAGGCGATCGCCCGGATCGGCGCCTGATCCGGAGGCGGTCGCGCCCGCGACGCGACCGGCGGAACCGATGACAAGTCGTGACATCCGGCGCACGGAGCGGTGACAACGCGAACGCTCCCACGTGCGTCCATGAACGCCGCGCGGGCCCGTTCAGCGGCCCGCACAAGGAGACAGTGCGATGACGTTCAACCTCTCGCCGTCGCTCTCGCGACGGACCTCGATGCTCGCGGCGCTTCTCTGCCTCCTGCCGGCCGCCGCGGCGCAGGACACCCGCCCCGCCGACGCCGAGCGCTCCCCGGAGCAACGCGCCGCGTTCGCCGCCGAGTACGAGCGCGACTACGCCAAGGCCGTCCGGCTGCTGGACGAGGAAATCGCCGACATGACCCGCATCCGGACGCCGGAGCACCCGTCGGTGCGCCGACTCGTCGCGCAGCGCGAGCGCTACCAGGAGCTCGCCGCAGCGGCAAACGCGTCGACGACGCAGCCCGCCGACGGGCTGCTCCTTCGGTACCGGGCGTGGTTCGCGGAGGCGGCGACGCCGACGGCGCAGTGGCAGCCTCTCGCGGATCGCGTGAAGCTCTTCGGCGCACCGTTCGTTCCGTTCCTCGAACGCGCGTTGCTCGAAGGGCGCGTTGCGTTCGAGAACACCGTGTTCGAACCAGCACCGTGGCACGTCGCGCGGGCGCTGGCGGAGATCGGAGGGCCGTCGGCGCGCGCCGCGCTGCGTCGAGCCGCCGCCGCGCCGGATCCCGTCGCGGGCGCGGCCGCCCTGGCTCACCTTCACCCTGTCGACGACCGCGACCTGCTTGCGGCGGCGTTGGAGTCGGAGGCGCCCAGGTTTCGTGAAGCGGCGACGGCGGCGTTGATCAACGCGGCCGGCGACGACGACCGCGCCGCCGCCCTGCTCGTCGGTGCGCTACGCCGCGGGGAGCCGAAGGCGGCTTACTGGCTGGCGAACCATCGCCGTGCGGAAGCGATACGGCACCTGATGGATCCGGCCACCCCAAACGTCGCCCGCATCTACCTCGGCCAGGAGTTGAGCGACCGGCTCACGGCGGAGCAAGTCGAGGTGATCGCCGACGGGCTTGAACGCATCGACGGCGAGGCCGCCGTCATCGTCCTCCGGTCGCTTCCGGCGAAAGGAAACGACCTTTCCGGTCGCGCCAGAAATCCGCTAGGCGAGCTGTCTCCGAGCGTCGCCGCGAAGATCGAGGCGAAACTGCTGCGATTGATCGAGACCTGGGACGACCGCAAAGGCGCCGTCGGGCGCCTTTGGGGGGAGATCGCCGGGGCTGCGTCGACCCCGTTGCTTGAGAAGGCGGTGCGCGGCCCGGAATCGGCGTTTCGTCGCGCCGCGCACGATGCGGCGTCGGGCTACAAGCGACGCCTCGGCGAAGCACCTTGGGCGACGCTGCGCGCCGCGCTTGCCGGCGTGCCGGAAGAGGCGTTCGCCGATGATCGCGACCCGGTCAACTCGCCGACGCTCAGCGTGGTGCGCACGAAGCCGGCCGCAACGTCCGACCTCGTCGAGACCTTCCACGAGTCGTCGGAGTCGATCCGCCCCTGGCTGATCCGCAACCTCATCCGGCCCCGGTTGCTGGAAGCGCTGGGGCTGACATCCGGCGGGTTGTCGACGGGGCAGATCACGAAAACGATCGACGAGAAGTTCCACACGTCGTGGAAACCCGTCGCGCGGCTCCTTCTCGATGTGGCGACCGCCGACCCCGCTTACGAGTCCGACGCCCATGCCGCCTTCGCCGTCCTACGTTTCGCTCCCGATCGCGACACGCTCGCGGCGGCCATTCGGCTTGGCGATCGACCCACCGTGTTCGCCTACGCCAAGGCCTTTCCGACGGAAGTTCGCGCCGCACTGCAAGCGGCGGTATTGAGTGATTCCGAAGCGGAAGCCGAACGTGCCTTGACGCGGCTCGGCGCGTTGCCGACGACGGAGGCTCTCCACGTGTTCGAGGCGGCATGGACGCACCGCGGAAACCGAGCGACGGCGCCCTTCGCCTCGGCGCTTCTCTCGATCGTCGGCCCCGCGGCGAGCGAACGCCTCCGTGCGCTGGTAGAGGATGTCGGCGTCGAGAGCCTCGATCCGTCGATTCTCACGCGCATCGTCGACCGGTTCGGGCTTGAGCTCTTCCACGACGGCCTTCCCGTTCTGCAGCGGGCGCTGACCCATCCGTACTCGTCCGTTCGTCATTCCGCGCAGCAGGCGTTCAAGACGTTCAAGGAGAACCGGGAGGCGCTGGAAGAGATTTCGCAGTGGACCGACGGCGCACGGCAGAAGCAACGGTCGATCGACGACCTGCTGAAGATGCTCGACCATCCTGAACCCGAGGTTGTTCGCGGCGCCGTGAAGGCGCTCGGCGCCCTGAAGGCGAAGGCGGCGCTGCCGAGGCTGGTGCCGCTGCTCGCGCGGAACGACCCGGAGCTGCGACAAGCGGTGAACGACGCGATCGGCCGCATCGGCGAGTGACGCGCCGCGGAGGACGGACGGCGCGGGCGCGGCGGTCCGCCGCCTCCGGTACCATCGCCCGTCATGCGGAGGCTTCCGATGGCGGTCACGGCGCGCGGTGCTTGGAGGGCGGCGGGCGCGCTATGCGCGCTCGCTTTCGGGGCGACGTGGGGTGTCGCGGCGCCGAAGGCGACGCCCCCGGGAGGCGCTGCGGCGCGCCGCGTCTTGCAACAGGACGCGCCGCGGACCGCGTCCGACGCCCGCGACGCCGCGGCCCGCGACTGGTTCCGCGACGCGGCCTCCGGCGCGGGATTCGACCTCGCCGCCCGCGCGAAGGCGCTGGGACCGGGATTCCTCCCGCTGCTCTCGAAGGCGCTGGTCGACGACGAAGTCTCCTTCACCGACGCGGCGGGCGCCCGCGCGACGTATCGGCCGTTGCAGGCGATCGCCGTCCGCGTGCTCGCCGCGATGGAGGACCCGGCCGCCGACGCCGTCCTCCGCGACGTGCTACCGACGATGATGGAGCGCGGGCTCGACGTCGGAGCCCTCGACCCGCGGCGCCACAGGGGCGTCCTCCTCGAGGCCGCCTGGCGGCGCCCGGGAATCCCGGGCGTGCTTGCGGCCTGGTCGAAAGCGGACGCCTCGGACGACGACGCGGCGCGGATGCTCCTCGCCCGTCTTTCGACGAGCACCGGCGAAGAGACGCGGCACGCCGCCCGTTGGCTCGCGCGACATCGGCGCGCCGCGGCGCTCCAGGGGCTTTCGGTCGACGCATGGCCGCAACATGTCGCCGACGCCTTCTTCGACGCGATCAGGGAGACCGGCGGCCCCGCTCCCGAGGACGTGAGGTTCTTCGCCGTCGACCCTCCGACGCACGCGGGGCGACGGAGCGCATGGACCGCGTTCCTTCTCGCGGACGAATTCGACGTGCTCGGCGTCGACCCGGCGCTCGACGCCGCCGTCGAACGGTGGATCCTCGGTTCGCTCGAGCGCGAACGGCCTTACCTGCTGGGAGGCGCGGTCGCGGCGGCGTGGCGGCGCGTCGCGTCCCTGCGATCGGTCGCGCTCGTCGAGCGTCGGTCGCGTCGCTCCGAGGACGCCGCCGAGTTGCGTCCGATGTTCGAGCGGCTCGAGCGCCTGCTGTTCGACGCCGGCTGGCCCGAGATCACCCCCGCGATACGACGACTCCCGCTCGCGACCTTCGAAACGCCGGATCTCGCGGCGCGGTCGCCCACGCTCGCCGCGGCGAAGCGCCGCGCGGCGGTCGCCGACGCGGGCGAGCTCGCGGCGACGCTGGAGGGTCTCGAGGGCGCCGCGCGCGGCTGGTTCCTGCGAGAGGCCGTCGCTCCGCGGTTCGACGTGCTGGTTGCGGAGGCGGCCGTCGATCGCGGCGCCGCAAGCCGACCGGCGGTCCGCGCCACCGCCGAGGCGTATCGAACCGTGGCCGCGGCGCTGCTCGCGGACGCGGACCATCCGGAGACCGGCGCGCGGCACGTCGCGCTCGCCGCGCGCTGGTTCCGCCGCGCGCCCGACCCCGCGGTCCTCCCGCAGATGCTCGCCCACGGCGACCTCGACGTCCTCCGCGAGTTCGCTCGATCGTTCCCCAAGGCGACGCGCGAGATGATCGGCCGCACGCTGCCCGAGACGCCCGACGCCGAAGGCCTGCACGACCGCGCGCTTCTTCTCGCCGCACTCCCGGCCGTCGACGCGCTGCCGATGTTCGACGCGCTCTGGGCGAAGCCGCGGACGCCTCGACGCACCCGTCTCCTGGTCGACGTCCTTTCGCGCATCGAAGGAAGCGAAGCCTGCGACCGCCTGCGGCATCTCGCCGCGGAACCCGACGTCGCCCGCGATCCCGAAAACCTCGTCCTCGCCCTCGACCGGTTCGGCCGCGACGCCGACGTCCCCTCGCTCCCCTTCATCCGCGGGGTTCTGTTCCACGCCTCGCCGGCCGTCCGGCGCGCCGCCGCCGCCGCCGCCGCGGCGTTTGCGGCCGCCTCCGTCGCGGCGGAGGCGCTCGATGCCGCGAGAACTCCGCGCTGAGGGTCGTCCCTCGAGCCGGCGACCGGCCTCGCCCGGGTATCCTCCGCGTCCTTCGGAGGACGCGGATGGGTGCGTGCGGACGGATGCTGTGCGGCGTGCTCGCCGCGGGATGGCTGACGACGGGCGCCGCGGGGCAGGACTCGCGCCCGCCGTTGATCGGAAGGGTCGTCTACGCCGACGGCGGCGCGCCTGCGGCGGGTGCGACGGTTGAGATCTTCGGCCGCGGCCGGGCGGGGGTGCGGCGCGACGAGGGCGGTGCGGAGTCGCGCCCGACCCGTCGGGCGCCGGGCGGGCGCGGGGCGCCGTTGGCGACGCTCGTCGCCGACGACGACGGACGCTTCCAGGCGCCGGAGCACGCCGTGGGGACGATGTTCGTCCGCGCGGCGAAGCCCGGCTTCGCGGCGACGTTTCGACAGCTGCGCCTGCCGCGCGAGGGCGTCGAGACGTTCGTGCTGCAGCGCGCGGTCGCATTGCGCGGACGCGTGACCGACGGCGACGGCGCGGCGGTGCCAGGCGCCCTCGTGACGCTCACGCAGCTCGAGGCGACCACCGACGCGGACGGCGCGTTCGAGATCCTCGACGCGCCGCCGGATCTCGAAGACGCCGCGCTGATGACGCGCGCGCCCGGGTTCGCGGCCGCGGTCACGAACGTGCCGTGGCCCCCGGTCGCCCCCGCCGAAGTCGTTCTCGAACGACACCACGTCCTCCACGTTCGCGTCGTCGACGACGACG
>DASPNK010000612.1:0-8637 GCA_035626575.1 Planctomycetota bacterium
CCGCCTCTCCGCGCTCAACCGAGCGCGGCTCCATTGAAGCACCGCGACCGGCGTCCTCGGCGCCGCGTGGCTCGCGACTCTCCGCGCTCAACCGAGCGCGGCTCCATTGAAGCTGTCCGGCACAAAGCGTGCCTAGCAGAACCGCGCCGCACGCTCTCCGCGCTCAACCGAGCGCGGCTCCATTGAAGCCTCCGGCCGCCGCTTCCGCCGCGCGCGTCCGCGCGTCTCTCCGCGCTCAACCGAGCGCGGCTCCATTGAAGCTACTCCCACGGCGTAGGCGGGGCGGGGCGGGCTTCGATTCTCCGCGCTCAACCGAGCGCGGCTCCACTGAATCCGAAGGACAACCCCAACGAGCGCGACCGCGTGAACACGCTCTCCGCGCTCAACCGAGCGCGGCTCCATTGAAGCAATCAGGCCGGGTCCTTCACGCTCGGCGAGTACGGCGCTCTCCGCGCTCAGCCGAGCGCGGCTCCATTGAAGCGGTGGCTATTATGCACGCGGGCGGTAATTTCACCGCACTCACCGCGCTCAACCGACCGCGGCTCCATTGAAGCCCCGTGTTGCGCGGCCGCGTACGCCGGCGCGACGTGCTCCCCGCGCTCAACCGAGCGCGGCTCCATTTAAGCTGAACACCGGTGCGGCCTACACGGAGAACCAGGCCTTCCTCTCCGCGCTCAATCGAGCGCGGCTCCATTGAAGCCGGCATAATCTCCATGTCGCCAACAAACCCGGCGACGGAGACCTCTCCGCGCTCAACCGAGCGCGGCTCCATTGAAGCAAGACGATCTCCGCGCCGTTCTGGTTCTCTTCCATGAACTCTCCGCGCTCAACCGAGCGCGGCTCCATTGAAGCCAGGCGGGAGCCGCGCCGGTCAAGGCGACGGTCAATCTCTCTCCGCGCTCAACCGAGCGCGGCTCCATTGAAGCCGGCTCGTCCGCGCGCAGGGCTCCGCGGACCGCTGCACTCTCCGCGCTCAACCGAGCGCGGCTCCATTGAAGCACCGACACGGCGGAGGTGGCGGTGTCCGTCGCGCCGTGCTCTCCGCGCTCAACCGAGCGCGGCGCCATTGAAGCCTATCTGGCACGAGCGCGCCCGTCTTCAGGTCGACGCTCTCCGCGCTCAACCGAGCGCGGCTCCATTGAAGCAGGCGGTGTAACGAACGTGTCGCAAACGTTCGCCGCTCTCCGCGCGCCAACTACGTTGACACATGGAGGTCCTATCGCGCACCGGCGACCATTCCCCGAAATTACCGGCTCAACGTGTGAATACCGTCGGCGGTGCGAAGCACCCGTAGCCTTGGGCTGAGCGGAGGATGGCGGACGAGAGGACGGAAAACACGTCGCCCGGAGGCCGGTATCGATCGGGGTCGCGCCAAGGGAGCGTCAGCAACGAGCGGACGGTTTCGAGGTCGGCGCCGGTACTCCAAAGAGGCCAGGTGAAGCGAAAGTCGTCCTGCCGACGTCCGGTAACGCAGGCGGTCATGATCCGGTCGCCGATCGGGACGCACACGAAGAGCGGGAGCGCGCGGAACGCCAACCAGTCGAGCGGCGCGGTGACCGGCGGCGTTTCGTCGCTCGGATTGAAGCCGAGCAAGGCGCGATTCCGGTCGGCGTCGAGGCCCCACCGCAGGTTGGCGCCTTGGCGCGCCTGACCGGGTTCCATCAACGCTCGTCGGGACCAATCCTCCGTCACCATCTCGCGGACCTGGTCGACGGTCGCCAGAAACTGCTGCTGACCCGCGGTGAAGTGGAGGGCCGTCGGCTTGGTGTTTCCCTTCCCGTCTTTCGCCACGTCGGTGCCGTACGCTGCGGCGTACTCCGCGGCTGCGCCGTCGCCCTCCAGCCAACGGTCAATGGCGGCTGCAAGAAAGGTACGGAACGCCGCGGGCGGCGGCTTGAGATCTGCGACACGTTTTCCGCCTGCGTCTCCGCCGCCGTACTCCAATTTCCAAGGTTGCGCTCCGCCGGCGGCGCGCGCATCGTTCGCGACGATCGACGGCGGATCGATCTCGGTCGCGCAATCCAACCATGCCGGGTGATCGGCGCCGGGCTCGAATCCGAGCTTCGCGCCTTCGCCGCCGGGGGAGGCGCTCACGATCTTGAGCAGTCCGAGGGCGGCCATGAAACCAAGGGGCTCGGATCCACGGACGCCGTTCAACGCGTGACGAGTCATGTCGCGCCCCCCGCTTCCGCCTCGCTCGCGCGATGATCGGCCAATCGAAGGACGGCTTCGAGCCAGCACAGGTCGAACCATCCGAACTTGGACGTCAACCGCCAGAATCGTCGCGCCAGCGGACCGTCAAAACGATCAAAGCCGTTCGACGAGGCGGATGCCTTGAACGCCAACGATCCAAACACGTCGCTGCAGTGCGCCGGGAGCGAAACGTCTACCGGGTGAAGGTCGGGGACGGCGGGCGCGAACGGCCGACAGTAGCCGTGGTGGCTGCCGACGAGATGGAGCACCAACTCCACGTCGTGCGCCTTGGAGGCGACGGCGTCGCGGACGCCTTCGATCAGCGCAAGGGACTGGACCTCGTGCCGCGCGCCGATGGGGTAGCGGCTTCGCGCCTGCGCCGCTTGCCGCTCGGCGACCGTGTTCGGCGGAAGCCCCGACTTCGCCAACAGCACGCCGCCGTCGCGGTAGAGAGCCACGGGATCTCCCCCGCGCAGGAGCGCCTGAAACCGAGGGTCGGCCTTGCCGACGTCGTGCAGCCAACCGGCGAGGGCCAGGTCATCCGCGACCTCGCGCGGGAGCCCCAGGCTCAACGCGAAGCTCCTAGCTCGCTGTTCGACATGGCTGCTGTGATCCTCGAGGGTCACCGCGGTTCCGACGAACGGGGACTGGTCCTCGTCGGTGTTCGTATCGCCGCCTTCCTCGACGGAATCGGTCGCCCTGCACAAAGCGGCCACGACCGCGGCGGGGATTCGCCTCCCGCTCAAGACGCGCCAGTACTTTCCGTCCGGCGCCGCGACGACGGATCTCGAGGACCGAGGACCGCCGACGCTCTTGATGAGACCTCCAAGCCAACCGTCGGACGGCGCGACTGCGGTGATCGCCGCAAAGATCGCCTCCGGATCCTCCGCGTCGTCGACTTTGATTTCGACCCCAAGCAAGCGGTTCGCGGTTTCACGATGGAGGCGGAGCACGGGCCGACCTCGGCCGACGAACGACGCACGCTCGGCGAGGTCGGGGACGATAGGAGGCGACCGGTCCACCGTCGCCGTGCCCGTACGATCCGTCCCATCCGCCGTCTTCCCCTGTCTCGGGTCGAAGGTTCTGGTCCGCGGATCGATGCCGCCGCGAGACGAAGGGACGATGATCGTCGAGCCGGGGCGCAACCGTTCCGCGTCGATCAACCGGCTCCGGTCGCCGAGCCAGTGCAGGGCGCGGCGCGAGGGGCCTGTCGACGGTCGTCCTTCGGCCTGCCCGCCGTCGACGTCCTTTCCTTCGACGTCCGCGTACGACGGAGACGCCTCGGCCTCGTTGCCGCCGGCAAGCCACCGCTTCGCGACCATGAAGGGGACCGACACGGCCTCCAACGCAGAAGGCGGGATCGCGCCGACGACGGACATCAGGGCGGCGTGATGATCATCGCTCTCGACGTCGCGCTCGAACCAAGCTTCGTCGAGATCCGAACGCCAGATGATCTGGACGTCCGCACGCGGGGCGTCGCGGCCGTGGAGAAAGAGGCCCACATCCGGCACATATGCCGGCTCGGGTTCGGTCTGGCACCAAAGGTCGAGGTAGGCGGGCAGGAGCGTCGGCGCATCGACCGCGGGCGCGCGCACCTCCGGCGGCGGCGCCGAACCATCGCCGAGGTAAGAGATCGAGCGGAAATCAAACGTTGCGGTCGCGCCTTCGCGCCCCTTGGGCGCCTTCGCAGGCTTGGAGGTCTTTTCGAACCACTCGACGGTCGCGGCGATGCTCGTTCCGTAGATGGGGTCGTCCTTCTCCGACTTGTCGTGGACGATGACGCCCTCGGATTCTCCGTAGGCTCCGAGGCGATCCACACGGCCGAAGCGCTGCCGAAGCGCGTCGAGCGGCGCCGACTCCGACACCATGGCGTCGAAGTCGAAGTCCGCGCCGGCTTCGATGCACTGCGTCGCGACGACGATCGTCGTCTTGGCGTCGGGGGATCGGATGCGCCCCGCGGAGACGCTCGGCGCCCACTCCGCGACGACGTCGTCGCGGTCAAGCGGACGCATGCGGCCGGTCAGGAGGATCGTATTGACGTCGTCGGAACCCAAGTCTGCCGCAAGCTTCCGACAAACAGACGCCGCCGTCTCGACCCGGTTGACGATACAGGCGACGGTCCGATGTCGCCCGACCAGCTCCTTTACGTGTTCGACGCACTTCGTCGCGAGATCCTCCCGACCGGACACCTTGAAGATCGACGTCGGCTTCGCCGCGTTGAGGCGCGGCCAGAGAGCCGATCCCTTCGCGAAGTCCCCGTGGTCGAGACGGAAGACGTCGTCGCCGACCTCTCCCGGCGTCGCGGATAAGTAGGCCGTCTGAAGAGGACGGAAACCTGCACGCCGAGGGAATCGACGGCGAAGGTTCGCCACCGCCTCGAGGGTCTGCTGGAACGGACGGGACAGGTGCACCTCGTCGAGGAGGATGAGCGCATCGTTCGCCAGCAGCCCGGCATGAACGGGACGCATCCGCGAGCTGACGCCATAGCCCTGCATCAGGAGCCGCGATCCCAGTTGATCGACCGTCGAAGCGATCACCAACGGCTGTAGAGGGGAACGGGCCCATCCATCGTCGCGCGGGATGCCTCCCCTGAGCGAGAAGACGCCGAGCGGCGCTTCATCGACGTCGGACGACGTCCCTGAGAGGTCCCGCATCGCTTCGTTCACGCGGACCAGGATCGGGTCCGTCGGCTTCGTGAGCGCCCTTTGGATCGCTCTTCCCCGCTCCGCCGCCTGATCGACGACGACGCGGCGGTCGACCACCATCGCGACCCGCCGGGGACACCATCGGTTCTGAGGCGGTTCCTGGGCGTCGAGCGCAAGGAGGAACACGGCGATGTCGACGCACGTCGTCTTGCCGACGCCCGTCGGAAGGTCCAGCGTTCTCGGCCAACGACGGTTTTCGGCGATCCGTCGAAGGAGACGCGACTGCCAATCGAAGGGGTCGCGACGATGAATCGCGCGGTGAAAGGCGGCGAAGTCTCCGACGGAGAGGCTCATGCGCCGCCTCCGGCGTCGACGGGGAGGCAAAGGCCCAGTCCGAAGTAGCGCGCGGCGCCGACAAGGACGGGACCTCGCACCTTCACGGGGAATCGGATATCGGCATGAACGCGCGCACGACGGACGCGTCCCGGCGTCGGCGGCCAAACCGCGCATTCGCGGACGTGGCGCGCGCCGGTCACGAGTGGAGCGAGCGAAATCGAGACTCCCTCCGGACGAGGCAACCCGATCCGCACACAAGCGTCGGCGATCGCGGCTTCCGCCTCTTCGGCCGCCCTGTGCGCCGTCCGTCCGGAGTTGCTGCGGAGGTTGCCCGGGTGGCGGTCCAGGGCGATGGGAGTGACGGTGACGAAACGGCGCGAAGGACGACACCACGTCCGGCTTTGAAGGCTTCGCTTTTCGGACATCAGGACGCGCGTCACCGCCATCTCGGCCTCGCCCCAACGACGGCTCGCGCCTGCCCCGAGGCGTAGCTCGTAATCGCGGCGCGGATCGCCGCGCTCGCGCTCCCAGCTTCCGATGAGCTTCGACAGGAGCTCTCGGTCGTCGGATCGCAGGGATCGCGGCGGCACGATCGCCACCCCTTGAATCGAGCCGTCCGCATGCGGATGGCCGACGAACGGGCACGCGATGAACGCGACGTGCGGCTCTGTCGCCGCCCCGTTGGCGTCATGGCCGGAAAGCGAAACCGGGAGGTCCTTCATTCCGTGGATCTCGATCAAGGCGCGACGCAGAGCGCGTGCGAAATCCGCGGCGGTGGTGAGCAGCGGTCGGGCGCCCGCCGTCCGCTCGAACACGATCCACTCGTCGGCGAACGTCGAACGAGGAGTCTCCGGATGCGGCCCGTCGGGGGCGCCGTACCGCGTCGCCGCCGAGGGCAGAACTCGGGGTTCGACGTCCTTGTGCCCTGCGTGAGCGGCCTCGAGCCGCGCTAGTTGCCCCTTTCCGGCCGTGCGTAGGACGAGGTCGCCTGCCGGGCTCGGGACGAGATTCGCCTTGAGCTCTCGGTCGACGACCGCACACCGGACCAGCGACGTGGAATGCCCAAGACGCGTGACGCGCCCGCAGAGCCGCGAGAGCGCCGGAAGGTGCGCCGACGCATCGGCGATCGGCCAAAGGAACGCGAACGTGCGTTCCTCGGGCACGACCGTCGGAAAGCGCCGCTCGTTCCTCGGCCTACCGTCGGGACACAGCGCCATCGCCGTCTTGATCGCGGAGCTCGCAGGCGCACGGTCCGGCTCCATCGCCTTCTCCATGAACCGGGCGAACTTCTCCTCCTCCTTCTTGAGCGCCTTGGCCTGTTTCGAAAGCGCACCGCGCTTCGACTCCGAGGCGGCTACGCCGAGGCTCTCAAAGACCCGCCGGGCTTCTCGGAGGTCCGCTTCGGCGTCGCCGACGAGCGTCACGTCGTTCGTCGGGACGAACACGGGCTTCACCTCGCGGCGCCCGACCTCCTCCGTCACGGAGAGGTCTACGGAAAGCGACGGGGCGGGGAGCTCCTCCAGCCAGAGGAGCGCCGCGCGTTCTTCGGCGTCGACGGGCGAACGGTCGTGCAACGCGGCGACGAGCGCGGAGTAAAACCGGGCGGGATGCGGAGGCCACTCCGCGCGCGCCCGGTTTCCGTGCTCGCCGGCGACGTAGCGGTCGCCGAGGAGCTCCACTTCGATCGCCAGCATCACTCCGCTCCGTCGTCGCCGCCGGCCGCCGCCAGGCGGCGACTCTCTTTGATCAGGTGCCCGAGTTTGGGCGTGGGTTCGAGGATGGCGAGCGCTTCGCCCGGCTCCGAGGTGAAAGCGAGAGACTTCGGCAGGGACTTGACGGCCTCGTTGTAAAGGGTGATCGCCTCCTCCAGCCCGAGGTGGAGCGGACTCGTTCGGCCGTCGCCCGCGACCGTCTCGAGGCGCAGGCCGCCGTCGGTCGGAACGAGGAGGCACCGCGAACGCAGGTCGTGTCCCCGGTTCTGGGACGCCGCCACGGCGAGGAGTCCGAGGGCGCAGAGAACGACCCGCGCCTCGGAGGCTCCCTCGGCGAATCCGAGCCGTCGAATCGTCGCGACGGAGAGGACCACCGTCTGCTCGGCATGGTTGACGGTGACGCCGCCCGCGAGGTCTTCGATCGTAGGCGGGATGTTGCTGTGGTTGATCTCCGACGTCTTGCCGTCGCCGAACTTCACAGGCTTGTCGGCCTTCTTCTTGGCCAGCTTCGGATCGTGCGTCCACGTCTCCCCGGCATCGGCAGCTTCGAAGATCTCGGCCGCCTTGGTGACGATCCCCGTCGGATCGATGCGGCTCGACGTCTTCACGCCCGGACGCGCGTCGATGCCGACGATCTCCGACGTCAGGGCACGCGCGAACTTGGCGCCGAGGCCGCCCTTCGGCCCGGTGCTGTCCCAGATGCCGAAAACGAGTCCGGTCGGACACACCTTGAACAGGGGCTCGGCGCGACGCGGCGTCGCGTCGGCGAACGACTTCCCGAGCGGCGATACGCGGAAGAGCCTCTTCTCGGAGTCGATGCTGTCGCGAAGGAGCGCGTCGGCGATCCGGTGCGGCGCCGTCAACGACGTGACGCGACCGAGCTCCGGAGCGACACCTTCGAGGTTCACCGCGACCACGGGCAGGCGGATCCGCTTGTCTTCCCAAAGCGACTGGAGCGCCTCCTCCATGCGGTTCGCCTGCGACTGCACCGAGTCGAGCAGCACGCACCGGACGTCTTCTCCGCCGCGTCGGCGCGTCTCAAAGGCGTACTTGGCCCCGGCAGGAAGCTTCGCCTTCTCCTCGACTGAGTGCGAAGGAGGAAACACCTTGTCGCCCGGCCCGCCCGCGGGCTGCAACGTCGCCCGCCCACGGATCGCGACGACGTCCCCTTCCACCATCTTCCTGAGATCGTCGAGCGTCAATGACTGAGCCATGTCTCTCTCCTATGAAGCAACGACCACTGCGGCGTTCGGCGCGGCGCAGCGAGCACAGTTCCTCGATTCGCAACCATCGAGGGGTCCCCGTGAACTCTCAGGGCCCGCCCACGACGGGCTGTGCGAGCGGTTCGTTGTACATCGAGGGTCGGACGTCGATTCGGGTTTCCTCTACGACCGATTGACAGCACGTTGTCCTGAATCCAATTCCACGCGACGATGCCCGACATCCCGCCGCCTTGCCATTGGTCCAAGCCGCCCGCTGCGGTCATAGACGATCGCCGCTCATCGCGCCCGGCCGCCTTCCAACGGGGCGGGAGTCTACAGACGCAACCTCCGGTGTCAAGCGCGCGGCGGCGGTATGCAGCCGCGGCGCGGAGGACGAGCGCCGCTCAAAGCACCTTCACTACCCTGTCGGACGCCTCATAGCGGGCGCCGAGGCTGACGATGGCTTCGGCGGCGCGGCCGTCGGCGGGGCCGAGGCGGGCGAGGAGGATCTGGTCTTCTTCGGTGTCGATGAGGTCGATCAACTCGTGG
>DASPNK010000613.1:0-2733 GCA_035626575.1 Planctomycetota bacterium
CTCGAGATCAACGACCCCGCGGGCAAGACCGAAGAGCTCGAGGGCGACCTGTCGCCGAAGACCGCGTGGACGGTCGATCTCGCGATGACGATGAAGGCCCGCGAGCCCGAGAAGAAAGCCCCGCCGAAGTCGACGCCCGCCCGCGTCGCGCAGGGACGCTGAGGAGGCGCCGTGGCCGAGTTCAACTTCAACGCCGATCCGAAGAAATCCCGCCGCAAGATCCTCCTCGCCGTGGGAGGCGTCCTCGCGCTCGCGGGCTTCGGCTGGCTGATCTGGACCGACTGGCGCGCGCTCGAAGAGACGCGCGGCAAGATCGAGGACGCGCGGCTGCGCCTCGACAAGGCGCAGGCGGAGATCTCCCGCACGCCCGCCGTCGAGGACAACGTCATCCTTCTCCGCGAGACGGTGAAGGAGTACGTGAAGATCCTGCCGGACGACAAGGAGATCAACTCCTTCGTCGACCAGCTGACGCAGTTCGCCCGCGAGACGGGCGTCCGCATCACCAAGCTCGACGACCAGGACGCGCGGGCCCGCGTGCAGAAGTCGAAGAAGGGCGCGCAGGCGGCCTTCGACCGCGTGGTGTACCGGTTGTCGCTCGACGGCTACGCCGAGCAGTTCCTCCAGTTCACCGGGCTGTTCGAGAACCACGAGCGGTTCGTCCGCATCCCGGCGCTCAAGGTCGAGGCGGGGACCGCGCGCACGTCGTCGCGTGAAGAGACGCCCGAGCCGTCGAACGCCGACGCGCCCGCGGGCGGCGCCGCGCCGCACAACATCGATCTCGAGCTGGAGACGTACGTCTACAACCCGAAGCTCAAGTCGGCGGGCGCGGTGGAGATCCCCGACGAGGCCCGCAAGCTCGAGCGTCTGCGCGCCACCCGCGCCGTGGACTTCGACGCCCGCAAGGACCTCGCCCTCGTCGCCTATGAACGCGAGCCGCGGACGCGCCGTCGCGACCTCTTCGTCGATCCGCGTCGCAAGCCCGACCGTTCGGGCGACGACGCCGTCGCGAAGAAGGTCCAGGAGGAGC
Organism: Planctomycetota bacterium; assembly: GCA_035626575.1. Classification (GTDB taxonomy): domain Bacteria; phylum Planctomycetota; family CAIWVZ01; genus DASPNK01. The sequence goes on from DASPNK010000613.1 coordinate 1,028, forward strand.
TTCTGGCCAAGATGAAGGCCGAGCTCGACGCCTGCGTCGCGGCGGCCGCGGAAGAGGCCAAACAGACCAACGTCGTCCGGCGGCTGAAGGCCGCGCAGGAGACCGAGACGAGGCTCGCCGCGCTGCATCGCCTGATGCGCGAGGCGGAGGAGGGCCGGGCGTTCACGCTCGAGCCGCTCAAGAAGCGGTACGACGCCGAGATCAAAGGCCCGTTCGCCAAGGCGGCGCAGGGGCGCGACCTCGCCGGGCGGACCGCCGCGCTCGCCGCCGATCAGGCCGACGACGCGTTGAAGAAGATGCGCTCGGCGTCGGTCGCCCGGCGCTGGGACGAGGTCGCCGCGCTGGCGGCCGACGTGCTGCGCCGGCAGACGGGCCGCGAGGCGGCCGACGTCGCCGGGGTCTTCGCCGAGATCCGGAAGCTGGCCGAAACCGCCGAGCTCGAACTCGCGTTCGACGCGCGACCGCTGGTCTTCGGAGGGACGGTGATCTACCGCGACGCCACGGCGCGCTCGGTGGCCATCATCAACGGCCGCCCGTACATGCCCGGCGACCGTCTCGACGAGGAGACGAAGGTCGTGGCCATCTCGTCGTCGGAGGTCGAGTTCGACTTCCGCGACCGCCGCGTCGTCCGCTCGGTCAAACCGGCGGCCGCGGAAAAGAAGTCGCCGGCGAAGGGCGACCGTCGGCCGAAGAAGAGCTGAAGACGACGCCGCGACGGGCCCGACGGGTCCGCGCGGCAGGGGCGCGGCGCCGAAGACGCCGCGCGGAGCGAAGGGAAAGGGCCCGCGTCCCCGCGGCGCCGACTCGAAGAGGAGCCGGAGAGATGAAGATTCGGAACCGTCGATGCGCGACGTTCGCCTGCGCGCTCGTCGTCGCCGCGGGCGCGGCCGCGCAACAGCCGGAGTCGCGCCGGGCGGCCCCGGTCGCGTACAACGACACGCGCGTCTCGCTGCACGTGAAGGATCAGCCGCTGAAGGACGTGATCGCGTACCTGCAGGAGCGCGCGGGCGTGAACCTCGTCCTCGCCGAAGGCGTCGACGTCCGCGTCAGCGTCGATCTCGACCAGGTGCCGTGGCGCCTGGCGCTGGAGACTGTGGCGGAGAAGGCGGGCTGCGTGCTCGTCGAGCGCGCCGCCAACCTGATCCGCATCGAGCAGCCGCCGCGCGTGGCGTTCGAGTTCAACGGCGCCCCCGTCCACCAGGTCATCGACACCATCGCGCGCGTCGCGGGGGCGTCGGTGGTGATCGCGCCGGACGTGGAGGGGACGGTGTTCCTCCGTATCAACGACGTCCCGTGGCGCACCGCGCTCGACACCGTCGCCAAGTCGCAGGGCCTCGTGGTGGTCGAAGACGCGTGGAACATCCTCCGCGTCGTCCATCCGTCGGCGCTCGAGGAGCAGCTGGAGACGCGCGTCTTCCCGATCCGCTATCTCCGCCCGCCGCCGCCGTACGTGCCGAAGATCAAGACGGAGTACGCCGAAGGCAACGCCAAGGCGCCGACCCAGGATCCGGAGAAGGACTTCACCCTCATCAAGTCGCTGCGCACGATGCTGACGAAGTCGGGCAAGCTCGACTACATCGCGCGCAACAACGTGATCATCGTGAAGGACGTCTCGCCGGTCCTCGCTCAGATGGAGCGCGTGCTGCAGGAGGTCGACGTCGAGCCGGCGCAGATCTTCGTCGACGTCAAATTCGTGACGACGTCGA
>DASPNK010000614.1:0-2192 GCA_035626575.1 Planctomycetota bacterium
CGCCGCGGGCGGCGGCGACGACGCCGTCGACGACCGCCGTGCCGGCGGAGACGCCGCCGCCCGCGCCGATGGGACACGGACGATGAGCGCGACCTCCGCTCTCCGCCGCGCCGCGCTCGTCGCCGCGGCGGCGTTCATCCCGGGATGCGCGTCCGCCGACGCCGACGGCGCCGCGCGCTCGGATCGCGAGGCGTTCGCCGCCGACGTCGCGACGCGCGCGGGCGTCCGTCCGCCGCTCGACGCCGACGACGCCGCGTCGAGCGCCGCCCTGCGCGAGCTCCTCGCCCGGCCGTGGACCGAAGACGCCGCGGTCCGCGCGGCGCTGGTGGCCCATCGCGGCGTGCGCGCCGCCTACGAGAGCCTCGGCGTCGCGTCGGCCGACTGGGTCTCGGCGGGCCTCGTCCGCAATCCGCGGCTCGACCTGTCGGCGAAGTTCTTCAGCCCCGGGACCGAGATCGAATCGGAGATCCTCGCGCCGCTGTTCGACCTGGTCGACCGCGCGCCGCGCCTGCGACGCGCCGAGGCGATGCGGGCGTCGGCGGCGACGGGCGCCCGCCGGGAGGTCGTCGCGCGGGTCTTCGACGTCCGCGAGGCCTGGACTCGTTGGCACGCGGCGCGGCGCCTCGCCGCCGCGCGGCTCGCGTCGGCGCACGCCGCCGCCGACGCGGCGAGCCTCGCCGAGCGGCTGCACGCGGCCGGCAACGTCGCGCCCGCGACGTTCAGCGCGGCGCAGGTCGCGGCGGCGCGGCTCCGGCTCGCGGCGGCCGAGGCCGCGGCGGAAGTCGACGAATTCCGCGAGGAGCTCAACGCCGCGGCGGGCCTGTGGGGAGCGGACGCCGCGGCGTGGGGCGCCGCGGAGGGCGGAGATGCGGAGGTCGCCGCATCGAGGAGCTCCGGTCCCGGCGACGACGGCCTCGACGACGTCGAGGCGCGCGCGATCGCGGCGAGCCTCGACCTCGCGGCGCGGACCTCCGAGTTGGATCTGATCGCGCAGGAGGCGGGCCGCGCGGCGCGCGACGCGGTCTTCGCCGAGGCGGAGCTCGGCGTCGCCTTCAAACGCGAACCGGGCGGCGAAAGCGGGTTCGGCCCCGGGGCGTCGATCCCGATCCCGCTGTTCGACGCTGGCGCCGCGGCGACGGCCGCCGGCGAAGCGCGGCTCCGCGCCGCGGTCGCCCGGCGCCACGTGCTCGCCGTGGAGATCCGCGCGGCGGCGCGGCGGCTTCGGGAGCGCGTCCTGTCGGCGGAAGCGCGCGCGGCGTTCGTCCGCGACGCCTGGCTCGCGGCGGCGGCGCGCCGCACGGTCGACGTGCTGCAGGAATACAACGCGATGCAGATCGGGGCGCTCGACGTGCTGGAGGCGCGCCGGGCGGAGATCGACGCGCAGGCGGCGACGATCGTCGCCGAGCGCGACGCCCGCCTCGCGCGGCTCGCGCTCGAACGGCTGCTTGCGGGGGTCTACATGCGCCCGTCGACGCCCGGCGGCGGCGAGGCCGCGTCAGGCCACGATGCGGAGGCGACGCCCTCCGGGAAGGGACACTGAGATGGCGCTCGATCGACGGGATTTTCTCGCGCGCGGCGCGGTCGCGGCGGCGGCGGGCGCGGCCTGGCCGGTCGCGACGCGGCGGCGGATCGGCGGCGGCGGCTCGACGGCGCGCACGCTCGACGACGCCGAGCTGCGCGTCGCGACGCCGGGCGTTCCCGGCCGCGACTACCGGCCGGTGATCACTCCCAACGGCGCGACCCTTCCCTTCAAGGTCGTGGACGGCGTCAAGGTGTTCCACCTCGTCGCCGAGGAAGTCTTGCACACCTTCGCGCCGGGGCTCGACGCGCATTGCTGGGGGTACAACGGCCGCGTCCACGGGCCGACGCTCGAGGCGGTCGAAGGCGACCGAGTCCGCATCTACGTGTCGAACCGGCTGCCGACGGCGACCACCGTCCACTGGCACGGCATGTCGATCCCGAGCGGCATGGACGGCGTCGGCGGGCTGTCGCAGCGCTCCATCGAGCCGCGGGAGACGTTCAAGTACGAGTTCACGCTCACGCGACACGGGACGTTCATGTACCACTCGCACCACGACGAGATGACCCAGATGGCCATGGGCCTGATGGGGATGTTCGTCGTGCATCCGCGGAAGCCGGCCGGCCCGCCCGCGGACCGCGACTACGCGATCCTCCTCTCGGAGTGGGCGATC
>DASPNK010000615.1:0-3327 GCA_035626575.1 Planctomycetota bacterium
TCGACCGACGTCCCCTTCTCCGTGTCGACCGTGCGCGCGGGCCTGAACGCGCAGTTCTCGGTCAACGGCATCGCGGTGGAACGGCCGACCAACCTCGCCGACGACGTGGTCGAAGGCGTGTCGTTCAACCTCAAGCAGACGGGAAGCGCGACCGTCACGGTCACCCGCGATCCCGGCAAGGTGAAGGAGAAGATCAAGGCGTTCGTCGACGCCTACAACGACGTCTTCACCGAGCTGCGCGCCCAGCAGAACTTCGCCGAGCGCGACGGCAAGGCCGTGCTTTACGGCGAGACCGCGCTGGAGCGGATCGCGTCGACGCTGAAGGACGCCGCGCGCGGCGCGGTCTCGGGCCTCGATCCGGCCTTCGACGCGCTGTCCGATCTCGGCATCCGGGTGGACGGCAAGGGCAAGCTGACCGTCAAGGACGAGGATCTCGAGGCCGCCCTTTCGGCCGATTACGAGGCCGCGACGAAGCTCTTCACGCGGATCGGGACCGGCGAGGCGCGCGGCGTCGCCAGGGCGGTCGCGGCCGAAGTGGGCTCGGTGATCACGGGGGTGATCGCTCAGCGCACCGGTTCGATCGGCTCGCGGCAGTCGAGCCTCACCAAGCAGATCACCGAGATCGAGGCGCGCCTCGAGAAGTACGCCGACTCGCTGCGCCGGAAGTACGCCAACCTCGAGACGTACGTGGGGCGGTTCCAGTCCTACGGTTCGAGTCTCGGCGCGCTCTGAGGGGAGAGGGAAGACGATGACCGGTACGACGGGCGGAGACGTCCTGCGCCGCGCGCGCGAGCAGTACCTCTCGCAGGCGGTGATGACCGCGAGCCGCGAGCGGCTCGTGGTGATGCTCTACGACGGCGCGCTGAAGCGTCTCGAGCGCGCCGGGCGCGCGCTGGAGCGCGGCGAGCGCCGCGACGCCGGCGAGGCGCTTTCGAGCGCCCTCGCGATCGTGGACGAGCTGCGCTCCACCCTCGACTTCGACGCGGGCGGCGACGTGGCGAAAGAGCTCCACGCGCTCTACGGCTTCGTGGTCGACCGCCTCTCGCGCGCCAACGTCGAGCGCGACCCGGAGCGCGTCCGCGAGGCGGTCTCCGTCCTCGCACGGCTCAAGGAAGGCTGGGACGGCATTGCCGCCGTCGACTGACGTCCCGCTGACTCACGCGCTCGCGCGGCTGCGCGACCTCTCCGCCCTGACGCTCGACGCCGTCGAGCGCGAGGACTACGAGGCGCTGGCCGCGTTCTGCGCGGAGTGCGGCGAGCTGGTCGCCGAGCTGACGCCGTGCCTCGACGCCGGCTCGGACGCGGCGGGTCTGCTTGAAGACGTCCGCGCGATGAACGTGCGCATCGTCCGCCGGCTCGAGGAGGAGCAGCGGCGCGTCGCGGTGGAGCTGGCCCGCGTCGGCGCGGCGCGCCTCCAGATGCGCGCCGTCCGCTTCGACGAGGACGACGACGACCCGGACTGGGACGGCGTCGTCGACCGCGAAACCTGACGAAGGCCGCGCGTGGCGCCGGAACGCGCCCGACGCATGGACCGCGGAGGCCCGCGCGCGGGGCGCAGAGCGCCGCGACGGCCCCGCACCGCGAAGCGCCGCGCGGTCGGCGACGCCGCGCGACGCGGAGAACCGGGGCCCGCCGCCCGATCCCCGCGGCATGCGCCCTCACGCCGCCCCGCGTCCGGCGCCGATGACAGAAAAGCGGCCCCGCGCCGCGGGAAGAGGGCCCCGATGACGCGACGCGCTTCGAGCCGCATCAGCCTCTGCATGATCGTCCGCGACGAGGAGGCGGCGCTGCCGTCGTGCCTCGAAGCCGCGGCGCCGTTCGTCGACGAGATCGTCGTCGTCGACACCGGCTCGCGCGACCGCACGCGGGAGATCGCCGCGGCCCGCGGCGCGAACGTGCTCCGGCTGCCGTGGGACGACGATTTCGCCGCCGCGCGCAACGCGTCGCTCGAAGCCGCGACGGGCGACTGGATCCTCGTGCTCGACGCCGACGAGCGGATGACCGAAGCCGCGGGCCGCGAGCTGCGCGCCGCCGCCGCGCGCGACGACGTGTTCGGCTGCTTCCTGCCGATCGAGAACCGCTACGGCGACGGCCCTCCGCTCACGGCGCTGATCTTCCGCGCGTGGCGCCGGCGCCCCGAGGTGCGTTTCCGCGGTCGCATCCACGAGCAGGTCCTCTGGGCCGCGGGCCCCCTCGCCCGCAGCGAAGGCCGGCGGCTCGTGAAGCTCGAAGGGGCGACCCTCCACGACGGGTACCGCCCGGAGATCGTGGCGGAGAAGAACAAGAACGAGCGGAACCTCCGCCTGTTCGAGCGCGCGCTCGCCGAGGATCCGTCCGACCTCTACCTCACCTGGCGGTTCGCGGAGTTCCTGCGTCGGTTTCCCGACCGACGCTCCGACGTCCGCGCCCTCCTTGAGCGCGGCGTCGCCGCCGTCGACGCCCTCGCCGAGTCCGACGTCCGCGATCTGCCGTTCGCGGGCGAGCTGTATGCGCAGCTGTCGCAGAACGCGCGGGAGCGCGGCGATCTTGCGGAGGCCCGCGCGCTCGCCGAGCGCGGGATGCTCCGCGCCGAGATCACGCCGAACCTGCGCTTCGCCGCCGCCGCCGCCGCGTTGGACGGCGGTCGCGCCGACGTCGCGGCAGATGGCTTCCGCGCCTGTCTCGCCGAGCACGGCAAGGTCGCGCTGATTCCGGGACAGCCCGGCGTCACCGGCGCCATGTCGCGGCGCGGCCTCGCTCGCGCGCTCCGCGACGCAGGGCGGCACGACGAGGCGCGTCTCGCCTTCGAAGCGGCGTGGAACGACGACCCGCTGCGCGACGACGTCGCGCAGGGCTGGCTGGAAGCGACGGTGCGGGCGGGCAGGACGTCCGACGGCATGCGCACGCTGGTGGCCCGCCTGAAGGCGCGGCCGCAGGACGCGCTCGCCTGGCGCGTCGGCGCCGAGCTGCTCGGCGTCGCCGGCATGGCGCAGGACTCCCTGCGCTGGTGGCTCCGCGCCGCCGCCGCCCTCGGCGAAGCGGGCGACGACGCCGGCCGCGCGTCCGCCCTCGGCGGCGCCGCGGCGGCCGCTCTCCGCGCGGGCGATTACGAGTCCGCCCTCGCGCTCGCCGCCGAAGGCCGCGCGGCTCCGGCAGCTCAAGCCGCCGCGGTCGCGCTCGCCGCCTTCGCCGGCGCGCCGTCCCCCGAGTGGGCCGACGCGACCGACGCCGCCGTGCGCGTCGCGTTCCGACGTCTGGTCTCCGTCCTCCGCGCCGATCCGGCATGTGAAGAGTTCACCGAGGCCCTCCGCGCCGCCGACCTCGACCCGCCCTGCTTCGACCCTCGCG
>DASPNK010000616.1:0-7210 GCA_035626575.1 Planctomycetota bacterium
GCGCCGCCGTCGCCTTCGCGGGTCATCTCCACGGCGGGCAATGCGTCTTCTTCCGTCGCGGCGCGCGGCTTTACCCCGGCGCGTGGTTCAACCGCTGGACGGGGCTTCGTTTCGACGTCGGCGCGACGAAGCTCTTCGTCAGCCTCGGGCTCGGCGACACGCTTCCGCTTCGCTGGAACTGCCCGCGCGAGGTCGTGACGCTCGATCTGACCGCGGCGGCCTGCGGGTCGGCCTGACCCCGCGATCCGCGCGCGCGGCGGAATCGCGGCCGCCGCATAGGGCGGATGTCGTACAACCCGCTCCGGCGCCGCCGCCGGGCGCGCGTCGGAAGGCTCGAGAGGAGAGCATGGACCCCGAAGGAGCGCGGCAAGCCGAGCGATTGAAGGAGCGCTGGGAGACTCTCGCGCGCTCGCCGTACCGCGAGTTCTTCGTCGCGTCGCACGCCGGATGGCGGGACCCCGCGCGACGCGAGGCCCAGGCGCGGCAGGACGCCGCCGTGCTCCTCACGGCCTTCGACGACTCCCGTCTCGCGCGCTCCCGCACGCTCGAAATCGGCTGCGGATCGGGGCGTCTCGCGCGCGTGATCGCGCCCCGCTGCGCCGAGTACGTCGGCGTCGACATCTCCCCCACCATGGCCGCCGCGGCGGCCCGCGCCTGCTCGGGGCTGCGCGCGCGGATCCTCGTCGGCGACGGCGCGGCGTTGCCGCCCGAGCTGAACGGCGAGCGCTTCGACCTCGTGTACAGCGTCGCGGTCTTCATCCACGTCGAGGCGCCGATCCTGCGGAGCTACCTCGAGAGCGTCGCGCGGCATCTCGCGCCCGACGGCCAGTTCCGCTTCCAGGCGCTGCTCGACCCCCGCGACCCGACGGGCTACGCGGCGCCGGAAGGCTTCGGCGGCTCGATCGACGACGCTCCGCCGGAATCGTCGCCCACCGTCGCGCGGGCCGGCGACCTCGAGATCGCGCCGGAGGCCGCCGCGCTCCTCGGCGACGACTACATGGGCCGGCGCTACGCGGTCCGGGAGTTGCGCGAGCTCGTCGCCGAGCGATTTCCGCGGTTCGCGCTTTACCGGCTCGACCCGCTCTTCGGGTACGTGGTCGCGTCGCTCTAAGCGGGCGACTGAGCCCGTCTTCGCCGTCCGCGCGCGGGTTTTCCTTCGGCCGACGGAGCCTCCCGGGGCGCCGGACGTCGACGCGGCTTCCGGGGCCCGTTCCGCTTACACTGGGCCCGCGATTTCTCGCCCCCTCCTCCGCTCCCTCCACGAGTCCCGCTCATGCGTCAGTTGTTGACCGCCGTCCTCCCGGCGCTCGTCATCGGTTCCGTCTTCGCTCAGACCGTCCCCCAAAGCCTGTACTACAAGCTCAACGAAGGATCCGGCACGCTCACCCTCAACGAGGCGTCGCCGGGCGTCGGCACGCCGACCGCGACGCTCGGCGCGGCCCTGTCCTTCGGGACCGGTCAGCTCGGCGGCGGGCTCGTCGGCTCCGGCCTCAGCGGCTTCGCCAACTACCTCGACACCGGCTACGCGATGAACCTCAACGGGCAGTCGTGGACGATCGAGTTCTGGTGGTCGCCGAACGGGCTCGGGAGCACGCAGTACCTGTGCGGCAGCAACTTCGGCTCGAGCGCGTTCCGCATCTTCGCGAGCCCGACCGCCGGCAATAACGTCGTGTGCTCCGGCACCGGGCTGACGACGTCCAACATGGGCGGGGTCGTGCCGGCGCCCAACACGTGGGTCCACGTGGCCTACGTGTTCGACGCGTCGACCACGCCCGCCACGCTGAAGGGCTACGCCAACGGCGTGCTCAGCGCGACCGCGACGCAGACCGGCACGCCGACCCTCAACCAGGGCAACCTCATCGTCGGCGCGTCGTCGACGCAGCAGGGTCTGCAGGGCCGCCTCGACGAATTCCGGCTGTGGAACGTCGCGCGGACCCAGGCCGAGATCCTCGCGAACATGAACGTCGAGCTGTTCAACGAGAACATCCTCACCGTCGTGACGTCGGGGGGCGGCGTCGGCGACCTCTTCGTCTCGTTGACCAGCCTGTCGCAGAACGCGGTCGAAGGGTTCACCTTCGTGACGAGCTCGACGCCTCTGCCGCTCGCGACCGGCCCCTTCTTTGGGATCGTTCCGGACGGCCTGACCTGGCCGATCCTCACCATGCCCGCGGCGCCCGGCAATCCGCTTCACTTCCTCGTCGGATTCCCCGGGCTCTATCCCGATCAGGCGCTGATGCTCCCTGCGGGCTCGCTGTCAGTCTTCTCGGGCCAGACGTGGGACTTCGTGACGGCGGTCTTCGGCCCCGGCGCGTCGTATCTCGGCCGCTCGAACGTCCAGCGCATCACCTGGTGACGCCCGGGCGCCCCTCGCGGGCGCCGTCGTTAACGACCGCCTCCGCCGCGCGTCCGTAAGCGCGACGGAGGTCGCGATGAATCCAGGAACCCTGATGCGGACCGCGGCGGCGGCGCTGGCGGCATGGGCGGCGGCGGGCGTTTTCGGCGGCGGGCCCGCGGCCTGCGCGTCGGACGCGGCGGCGCGCGCAGCCTCGGCCGCCGCCGGCCCGCCGACGTTGTGCTTCCCCATCGACATCGGCGACGCGCGCTCGCTGCCGTGGACGAACGACGGGCCCGACCCCGCGTACGACGCGCCGGTCCGGCTGGTCGACGACGTCCTCGCGCTGCTCAAGTCCGACGCCGATCCGCTGGTCCGCATGGAGACCCTCCGGCGCGCGACGTTCTACGCCTACGGCCTCGGCGCACCGCCGTGCGCGCCCGCGGTCGCGCAGGCGCTCCGGCTCGCGTTGGCCGAACGCGCGCTCGACGCCGAAGCGGCGGGCGTCGGAGTCGCCGCGGCGTGGCTCGACGCCGCGTGGGCGGAGGCGTGTCGCGGAGACCTGCGCGAAGCGCCCGCGCTCCGCCCCTACGCCTGGCTGACGCGGGCGCGCGTCGCCCTCGGGCGCGAAGACGCGGCCTACGAGTTCGCCGCCGCCGTACTGACGCACCACGCGCGCGCCCTCGGCCGCGAGGCGCTCGAACCGAAACATGCAGGGCACGTCCGCCGCGCGGCGCAGCTCGCCGCCGACGGATCGCAGGTCGCGAAGAACCTGCTCGCGCGGTTCGGAAGCGCGCAGACCGATCTCCGCAAGCTGCGCGAGGGATGACCGCGATCGCCTGCCGGATGCCGCTCCCCGTCGACTCCGCCGCGGCCGGCGCCGACGCCGCGCCGCACGACGCCGCGCCGTTCTCGGCGGCGACGCTGGAGCGGGAGTACGGACGCCTCGTGCACGGCGTCCTCGTCGCTCACGCGCCGCTCGACGCGGTGGACGACCTCGCGCAGGACGTGCTGCTCGCGGCCTTGAAGCACGCGCCGTCGCTCCGCGACCCGGCGGCGCTCGGACCGTGGCTCGTCGTCGCCGCGCGGCGGCGCGCCGTCGATGCGCTGCGCCGGCGGCGAGCGATCTCGGCGCTTCCCGACGACGTCGTCGACGGCCGCGCGGCCGGCCGCGCCGCCGCGGGCGTCGAGGCGCGCGAAGCGCTCGACGCGCTGAGGGCGCTGCCCGAGGCGTATCGCGAGACGCTGGCGCTCCGCCTCGTCGAAGGCCTCTCCGGGCCGGAGATCGCGGCGCGCACCGGGCTCACGCCGGGATCGGTGCGCGTCAACCTGCACCGCGGCCTCGCGTTGCTTCGTGCGAAGCTGCAAGGAGGCGCCCGTGAACGTTGACCGCGACGGCGACGGAACGACGCGGGGACCGTCGCCCTCCGACGCCCCCGACTACCTGTACGACGCGCGGGGCGCGCCCGACCCCGACGTCGCACGTCTCGAAGCGCTCCTCGCGCCCTTCGGGGCGGCGCGTACGGAACGCGTCGAGCCGTCGTCCGCGCCGCGGAGGTCGGAGCCCCGCGCGATCACGGCGCGGCCTCCTCGACGAAAGCGCCTCCTCGCGGCGGCGGCGATCGCCGCCGCTCTGGCGATCGCGGCGTGGCGCGGCGGATCGGCGACCGCGACGCGGACGGACCGCGGCGGCGGCGCCGCCCCGGAGCGGCGGGAGGTCCCCGAACGCGGCGCCGCGCTCGCGGTGGAGACGACCGCAGGCGCGCCGGCCATCGACGCCCGCGCCGTCGCCGCGGGAGATCGGCTCGCGCCCGGCTCGACGCTCGTGACCGGCGACGGCGACCGCGCGCGCGTGACGCTCGACGGCGTCGGGCGCGTCGACGTGGCGCCTGGCTCGAGCCTCAGGCTCGTGACGTCGACCGCGGCCGAACGGCGGTTCGCCCTCGATCGCGGCGAGATCTCCGCGTTGACCTGGGCGCCGCCGCGGCTCCTCTTCATCGAGACGCCGTCCGCGGTCGCGGTCGATCTCGGCTGCGCCTTCACGGTGAGGGTCGACGACGACGGCCGCGGGCTGCTGTCCGTGACGTCGGGCTACGTCGCCTTCGAGCGCGACGGCCGGGAGTCGTGGGTGCCGCGCGGCGCGAGCTGCGCCACCCGGAAGGACCACGGCCCGGGAACGCCGCGCTTCGACGACGCCTCGGAGGTCTTCCGCGCGGCGCTCGACCGGTTCGACGTCGCGGACGGGGCCGACGACGCGTTGGCGACGGTGCTCGCGGAGGCGCGCGTGCGGGACGTCCTCACGCTCTGGCACCTGCTGCCGCGCGTCGACGGCGACCGCCGCCGCCGGGTGCTCGACCGCGCGGCCGCGCTGGACCCGCCTCCCGAAGGCGTCGCCGACGCCGACCTGCTCGCGCTTCGCCGCGAAGCGCTGCTCGCCTGGCGGGCGTCGCTGTCGTTCCGCTGACGGCGCGGCGCGGCGTCCGCGGCCTGCTAAGCTCGCCCGACGCCGAGGTCGCCCGTCCCGGCGTGGAGACGCGATGCCTTCCGCCGACCGACTGGTGTGGATCGACCTCGAAATGACCGGCCTCGATCCGACCCGCTGCGTCATCATCGAGATCGCCACGCTGGTCACCGACGCCGCGTTGAACCTGGTCGCCGAAGGTCCGCAGATCGCCGTTCATATGGATGCGGCCGACGAGGCGAGCCTCTCCGAGTGGTCGCGCGAGACCTTCACGCGCTCGGGGCTCCTCGACCGGTGCCGCGCGTCGACCGTGACGCGCGCCGAAGCGGAGGATCAGACGCTCGCGTTCCTGTCGCAGCATTGCCTTCCCGGGCAGTCGCCGCTCTGCGGCAACTCGGTGTGGAACGACCGCGTGTTCCTGTGGCACGGGATGCGCCGTCTGCACGACTTCACCACGCACCGCAACATCGACGTGTCGAGCTTCAAGGAAGTCCTGCGGCGCTGGTACCCCAAGGAATACGCGCCTCCCGCCAAGCGCAACCTGCATGACGCGTTGCAGGACATCCGCGAGTCGGTCGACGAGCTGCGCTACTACCGCGATCGATTCATCGCGCCCCGCGCTTAGCCGACGCGCCCGCGCCGTCGTACGGAGCCGTCGATGCCGCGCCTCTCCTTCGTCCCGCCCGCGGGGATCCTCCGCCCCGCACTTCTCGTCGTCGCGCTCCTGACCGCCGCCGCGCCTGCACAGCACGACGACGCCCGCGCGACGAGCGCCCCCGCGTCGCGGCCCGCCTGGCGCCTCGCGGGCGAGAAGAGCCTCTACCTGCGGCTGCACGCCGACGACGCCGTGCGCTGGTACCCGTGGGGCGACGAAGCCCTCGCCGAGGCGCGGCGGCTCGGACGTCCGATCTTCCTTTCCTCCGGCTACGCCTCCTGCCATTGGTGCCATGTGATGGCGCGCGAGTCGTTCCGCGATCCCGCCGTCGCGGCGCTCCTCGACGCGCGCTTCGTCTGCGTGAAGCTCGACCGCGAGGAGCGCCCCGACGTCGACCGCGTGTACCTCGAAGCGTGCGTCAACCTCACCGGGCGCGGGGGCTGGCCCCTCACCGTCTTCCTGACGCCCGACGGCCTGCCGTTCTACGCGACCACCTACGTGCCGCCCGACGGCGACGAGCCCGGCTTCGGCGCGCTGGTGCGCGCGCTCGGCGACGTCTGGGCGGAGCGGCGCGACGAGGTCGAAGCCTCGGCCGAAGCCGCGACGGAGGCGTTCTCCCTGCCTCACCTGTCGACGCGGCAGCTCGACGCCCGCATCGCCGACCTGGAGCGGCGCCGCATGGAGGTCCTTCTCGACGCGGGGGCGGCGTCGCGGCCCGCGTCCGGCGCGGACGTCGACGGCGCCGCGTCGCGCCCGGAGTCGGACGCCGAACGCCTCGCCGACCGCCTCCGCGCCCGCATCGAACGCCTGCGCGAGGCGCGCGCGGCACGGGCGACCGGCGCGCCGACGCCCGACGGCGCCGCGCTCCTCGCGCGGTGCGCGGCGCGCCTGCTCGCTCTCGAGGACGTCGAGCACGGCGGCTTCGGCTTCGCGCCCAAGTTCCCGGCGCCGCTCAACCTCCTTGCGCTCCTCCGCGATCACGCGCGCCGCGGCGGCGAGGCCACGCTCGCCGCCGTGCGCCGGCAGCTCGCGGCGATGGAGCGCGGCGCGTTGCGCGACCACCTCGGCGGCGGATGGCATCGCTACGCGACGGACCGTCGGTGGACCGCGCCGCACTACGAGAAGATGCTCTACGACCAGGCCCTCCTGGCGTCGGCGTACCTCGAAGCGTGGCGGACGACGGGCGACGCCGCGCTCGCGGCGCGCGTGCGGGAGACCCTCGATTTCTGCCTCGAAACGCTGCGGCGGCCCGACGGCCTGTTCGCCGCGGCGCTCGACGCCGAAAGCGGCGGCGTCGAAGGCGCCTGGTACCTCTGGACGCGCCGCGAGATCGACGCCGCGCTCGCGCCCGACGACGCGGCCGCGCTGCGCGCGTGGGCGGGGTTCGACGCCGTCGAGCGCGACGAACCGCAGTCGCTCGCCGAGCGGGTCGCGCCCGAAGTCGCCGCGGCGGCGATCGGCGCGCCGCTGACGACGTTCCAGGTGCGCCTCGCGCGCGGGAAGGCGACCCTGCGCGAGCGCCGCGCGGCGAGGCCGCCCCCCGCGCGCGTCGACCACGCCCTCGCGGGCTGGAATGCGCTGACGGTTTCGGCGCTCGCCGACGCGGGTCTCGCGCTCGGCGTCCCGCGCTACGTGGACGCCGCGATCGCCGCGATGGACGCCCTCGACGCGCGGATGCGGCGCGACGACGGGCTCTACGCCCGGCGCTCCGCCGACGGCGAGGCGCGGTTCCTGGGAGAGCTGTCCGACCAGGCGGCGATCG